>JBDRMQ010000112.1:0-8783 GCA_043811955.1 bacterium
GCCACCACGATTAATTCAACTAAAAAAGCTGAGGAGATAGGTGTTGACGGGGCAATGATTGTGGTCCCTTACTATAACAAACCGCCTCAAGAAGGCTTGTATCGGCACTTTAAAGCTGTAGCAGATAATACTTCGCTCCCTTTGATTATTTATAATATCCCAGGGCGAACTTCTAAGAATATGGAGACTGAAACCGTAGCTCGCTTGGCAAAACTTAAAAATTACGTGGCAGTTAAAGAGGCCTCTGGTAATTTAGACCAGGTTGCTGATGTGCGCAAAAACACCCCGGCTGATTTTGCCATCTATAGCGGAGACGATGCTTTGACCTTGCCGATTATGGAGCGAGGGGGGATCGGGATTATTTCTGTAGCCTCGCACTTGGTTGGCAAAGAGATGAAAAAAATGACCACCCTTTTCCTTGAGGGTAAAAAAGATGAAGCCAAGGCAATTAATGATAAGTTGGCCCCTTTATTTGAAGCGATTTTTGTGACCACAAATCCTATCCCAATCAAAGCTGCGCTGGCAATGATTGGCCTGCCGGTTGGTGGGGTGCGCCTGCCTTTGGTTGAAGCCACTGACAAGGAGCGCGAGGTTGTCAAACAAGCCCTAAAAAAGCTGGGTCTTGTCTAGCCTGCTGCTTCACACTTGTTGCGGCCCGTGTACTACTTACGTCAATAAATGGCTTAGCGAAAATGGTTTTGCCGTTAAAGGATTTTTCTATAACCCCAATATTCGACCCCAAGAGGAATATGAACGTCGCCGCAAGAGTATGGAGCAGTATTCGACCTTGGTTGGTCTTGAGGTTTTTTATGAACCAAACGAGGTTGTTGTTCCTTTAGAAGATTGTGCTACTTGTTATAAGGTTCGTTTGGAAAAAACCGCGCAAAAAGCTAAAGAGCTGAACTATGATTTGTTTACTACGACGCTATTGATCAGCCCTTATCAAGACCAAGTATTGCTCAAAAAAATAGGGGATGAAATTGGAATGCGAATTGGTGTAGAATTCCTCTGGCAAGATTTCAAAAAAGGTTTTAGCGAGAGCCAATTGATCTCCAAAGAGCTGGGGTTCTACAGGCAGAATTATTGCGGTTGCATGCCAAGGGAAAAAAATGTCAAAACTAAGCAGCTTAATGCAAAAAAATAAGATGACCTTGATCGCTGAGGTCCCTGATAATGATGTTGGTCTGGCTGATGTGGCCACGCACGCGGGGGCGGATGTGCTGCTTTTGAGGATTAACACCCACTCTTTAAACGATTTTGAAACTGAGCGGGATAATTTAGAGAAGCTATTGGCCCACGCCAAAGTCCCGGTAGGGCTTTCTGCCGGCTGGGAAAAACTTTTGCGCCGAGATGAACTGGCTGAAATTGACCAGCTGGGCTTTGATTTTATTAATATTGGGATTGAGCATTTAAGCTCTTCTATGGTTGGGACAGAGCACATTGCCAAAGTGCTTAAGCTTAATAGCCGTTTTTCTTTAGATGATATTGTTGAGGTCTCTCGTCATAGCTATTTAGCCATGGATGCCGCGATTGTTCCTACTAGTGGTTGGGGGCGGGATTTAATAGTTGGTGACCTGCAAAATTATATTTCAATTGTTTTATCGTCAGCGTTGCCAATAATTGTGCCGACCCAGCGTTTAATCAAGGCCTCTGAAGTAGCGATTATTTCTGATACTGGGGCCCGAGGGCTAATTTTAACCCCGGTTGTGTGCGGGACCTCGGCCAAACATTTGCGGCGGGCGGTTGCTGAATTTCGCGGCGCGATCGATGCGCTAGAAAATTAAGGATAAGATGGTTAATACAAAAAAGAAACAGCCAAAAAGGGATAAAGCTAACGCGATTGGTGAGCGTAATAGGGTGATTTTAGCCTACATGGAGCTAGCCAAGGATCGAATTTTCCAAAAACTTGATGAAGAGCGAAAGTTAACTCTGATCGAAGAAATTTTGGTTATTGGTGATGATATTGCCAATTGGGTAATGGCAGAGTATGAGCTCGATGATCCGCGCAAAATCGCGGCCAAGTTAGGGGTGCGGGTTTTTGGCGAGGACAAAGGGGCGGCGCGAGGGGCGGAGTATCGCGACAGCAAAAAAGAGATAGTTGTTTATCGCGAGTTCCATGATAAATTAATGCGCGAGGTTAGGTCCCCAGAGCTCTCAGAGCATCTTTTGAAATTTATGGTGGCCCATGAGCTTTTCCACTATTTAGAAATTAATCGGGTTGGAGAAATTTATAAACGTTATAAGTTTGAAGCCTGGCGTTTTGGCCCTTTTTGCGGCCAAAAATTCATTAAGGGTTTAAGTCGAGTGGCAGCTCAGGCCTTTACCCAAACCCTGCTTGGCCTTGAGGTCTCTCCGCAGGTTTTTGATTACCTGACCTATATCTTATTTACTAATTCCTAGCCCCTGATACCTCACACCTAATTTATGCTATAATTAGCAAATAATGCCTGCAGATCTACATGTTCACACTAAACTTTCTGATGGACTTGAGTCGCCCGAAGAACTTGTCCTCTTAGCCAAAGAAGGGGGCTTAAACATTGTGGCTATTACTGATCATGATGTCATAGCTGCTATTGCCAGGGCGCAAGAAAAGGGCCGTGAGCTTGGCCTTGAGGTTATTCCTGGGATTGAGTTTACCACTGAAGATTATGGGGCAGAACTTCATATCCTTGGTTATTTTATTGATTATCATAACCCGCAACTTTTAGATTCAATCAAGAAAATGCAAAAAGGGCGGGAAGATCGAATCTTTAAGATTTGTGAAAAGCTTAAAGGGCTTGGCTTTGAGCTTGATCCTGACAAGATTTTTGGGCAAGCCGAGCACCGTGCCCCAGGTCGCCCCCATATTGCCAGGGCTATGGTGGAAGCAGGATATGTTAATAATTTTAGAGAGGCTTTTCGGGGTTGTCTTGAGTTTGGCGGGCCGGCCTATGTGCCGCATTATAAACTTACCGCGATTGAGGCTATTAAGCTTATTTCCGAGGCGTCAGGTTTAGCGGTCTTTGCCCATCCAGCGGTTTCTGGTTGTGACCAGGTTATTCCGGATTTAATGTCTGCTGGTTTAGCTGGTTTAGAAGTTTATTATCCATCGCATAATGAAGGACAGACTGAACACTACCTGAACCTGGCGAAAAAATATAACTTACTAGCTACTGGCGGTTCTGATTATCATGGTTTGGATAGCGGCCGCAACCTGAAATTAGGCGATTTTACGATACCAGATGAATTAGTGGAAAAATTAAAAAATGAACACTTACGTCGAAATAAACCTTAAAGCAATTAAGCGGAATATCGTAGCAATCAAGGAATTGCTTGCTACGAACGTTAAGTTTATGGCAGTGGTGAAAGCAAATGCTTATGGCCATGGGGCAGTAGCAGTGGCTCGGGAAGCGGCTTTGGCTGGCGCGGATTTTTTGGCTGTTGCTAACCTAAAAGAGGCGCTTGAGCTGCGTGAGGCAGGAATTTTAGCTCCAATCTTGATCTTGACTGAGTCGCCAACTTCGGTGGTGGATGAAATTATCCAATATGATCTTTCTCAGACTGTTTATTCTTTTGCTGAGGCCAAAGCTTTATCTGATGAAGCGGTTAAAAGAAAAAAACAGGCCAGGGTTCAGGTTAAGGTTGATACTGGGATGGGGCGGGTTGGTGTTTTGCCGTCAGAAGCTAATGCTTTTATGACTAAGATTTTATCTTTGCCTAATCTAGCCCTTGAAGGGGTTTTTACTCATTTTGCCAAGGCTGAAGACCCGACTGACAGTTTTACCGCGGACCAATTTGAAAAGTTTCAGCAGGTTATTGGCAGGCTTGAGCCTACTGTGATCAAACATTCAGCCAATTCAGCGGCTGTGCTTTATCATCCAGACTCTCATCTTGATATGGTTAGGGTTGGATTGATGATGTATGGTCTCTATCCTCAGGGAAATGGACGGGGCAAGATTTCTCTCTCTCCCGCGCTCTCTTTTAAGAGCCAGGTGAGTTATTTAAAAAAGATTCCAGCAGGGACCCCTGTTTCTTACGGGGCAACCCATGTAACTGAGCAGCCAACTACAATTGCCACGATCCCTGTTGGCTATGCTGATGGTTATAGCCGCCGGCTTTCCAATTGCGGCCAGGTTATAATTGGAGGTAAGCGTCATCCTGTTGTTGGTCGAGTGACCATGGATTTAATTATGGTAGATGTTGGGGACGCAAAGGTTTCTGTTGGAGATGAAGTTGTTTTGATCGGCGAACAGAGTGGCCAGCTGATCTCGGCTGATGAAATAGCCAAGCTCCAGGACACTATTTCTTACGAAGTGGTTTGCGGGATTGGGAAAAGAGTGGCAAGGGTTTATAGATAAAATAAAATATGCTAAGATAAAAGCCTCACATGTCTTACATTTCACTTTATCGAAAATGGCGATCGGGAACGTTTGATGAGCTTGTTGGACAACCGGCAATTGTCCAAACGTTAAAAAACGCGATTAAAAATGACCGCTTAGCCCACGCCTATCTTTTTTCCGGTCCCCGCGGCACAGGTAAAACTTCAACCGCTCGAATTTTAGCCAAGGCTTTGAATTGCGAGAGCGGGCCGACGGCTAATCCTTGCGGGACCTGTGCTAATTGCAAAAAGATAACTGGCGGCCACTCGGTTAATGTTATAGAAATTGACGCTGCCTCCAATCGCGGCATTGATGAGATTCGCGAGCTGCGCGAGCGGGTCCGCTACGCTCCAGTAGAAGGGCGTTACAAAGTTTATATCATAGATGAGGTCCATATGTTGACCCCCGAGGCCTTTAACGCGCTTCTCAAAACCTTAGAAGAACCCCCTTCCCACACTATTTTTATTCTTGCTACTACTGAATTGCAAAAAGTTCCCATGACGATTATTTCTCGTTGTCAGCGGCTCGACTTTGGCAGGATTAAACTTTTGGAAATAGAGCAGCATTTGCAAAAATTGGCCAAGGCAGAAGGCTTTGAAATTGAGGCCAAAGCTTTGAACCTGATTAGCCGCAATAGTGAGGGCTGTATGAGAGATGCCATCTCTCTCCTTGACCAATTAGTCTCTTTTGCTGGCCACAAAATTTCTTGTGATAATGTTATTATGCTTTTGGGGACAGCCGATGAAGAGATGCTCTTTGGTTTTTCAGATGCCCTGAGCGCGAATAATATTCCTCGCGTCCTTGAGTTAATAAAAATAGCTTTGGAAGAGGGGCGTTCAACTCTGCAAATTACTAGAGATTTAGTTTTTCACTTTAGAAATTTCCTTCATATTAAGGTCAGCTCAAGCGAGGTGCTTGAGCTGACCGTTGATTATCTGGAACGCTTGAAAGCCCAAGCTGCCAACTTAACCATTCAAAGAATAAAAGATGTTATTCGGGCCCTTTCTAAAGCCGAGCTGGATATGAAATGGCACCCTCATGGGAGATTGGTTTTGGAGGTGGCTTTGCTGGAACTGCTTGAGGATGCATCGGGAGCAACGGTATCGTTTTCACCGCCCGTATCGGTTATCGTTGAACGTCCATCGGCTGAGCAACCGAAACCGATTGACGATAACTGCCTGCCGGCAGGCACGGCGTGCGGCGAAAACAACAACGAGAGAGACAAGATTACTAAGATCAAAACTTGCTGGCCACAGATTTTAGAGGCTGTCAAGAAAAAGAGTATTTTTGGCTTTGTCTCACTTAGCGAAGGAGAGCCACTAGAGATCAATGCTAAGGAAAAGTTGGTTATCGCCTTTAAAAACGGCTATTCTTTTCACAAAGAACGTTTAGAAGAAATTGGTAATAAAAAAGTAGTTGAGGATGCTATTATGGAAGTGCTTGAGGAAAAAATGATGATTGAATGTGTGGTGGGTGGGGTGACAAAAACCTCAAATCTTTCAGTTAATGTAGTGGCTGATTTTTTTGGCGGTAAAGTTCTGTCCCCGCAATAAGGAGGGGGAACCCCCTCTGGTCCGATGTGTCATCGGACCATCTCCCCCTTGGTAAGGGGGAGAATGATTATGGGGAAGTATAAAAATGATTTCTAAAAAGAAGAAGATGGAGAACACGATGAAAATGGTTGGTTTTTTTGCAAAAGTTGCAACAATAGCCGTATTTTTTTGCATACTAATTACAACGATAAATACTGTAAAAGTTTCGAAGCAAACTTTGAAAACCATGCGTCCTTGGGTGGCGCCAACGAAAATTTTCCCATTTTTCCATAAAGACATGATGACGGTAAAAGTCCAGATTCAAAATGTTTCAAAACTTCCGGCTTTTATTAGTCTAGATGGTTCGATGCAAGTGGGAGGGCAGACCCGTAAGGTTGATTCTGAACCGACAATATCGATTATTATGCCAGATCAAATCATTTTGACATCTTTTGTTTTAAAAGATGTCTTATATAAAGAAGTTCTATCAGGATCCAAAAAATTGATTATTAACATAAAAGTTAATTATACTGATGAAAAAGATGAACCGGAAAAATATTTTTCATATACTGAATGGGAGTTTAATCCGAGTTTGATTCCCGCATCTTGGAGTCGTATCGGGCCGTTAGAGATGGCAGGTATATGGACTGTAAAAAATGCGGATATGAATTAAAATTTGGCTGATAATAAAATGATTGTTCTTCCCCTTTATAAGGGGAAGATGGCCCCGCCGGAGGCGGGGTCAGAAGGGGTAAAAGCAATAAGGAGGGAAAATATGATTTTTGGAAATTTAGGGAAAATGGGCGATATGATGAAAATGGCCAAGGAAATGCAAGGGAAACTTAAACAGGTAAAAGAGGAGCTTGAGCGAGAGGTTTATGACGGATTTGCAGATGGGGTAGCAGTTAAAGTCAGCGGGGACATGGAAGTTCGTGATATCAGTGTTGAGCCAAAAATGCTTGAAGCCGGCAAAAAAGAGAGTTTGCAAAAAAACTTGAAAGAGGCAGCTAACAAGGCGATGAAGCTTGCCAAAGATGCCGCGGCGAATAAAATGAAATCGGTTACTGGCGGGCTGGGGTTGCCTGGACTACCGGGAATGTAACTGGTAATGTATGCCGCAACACTAGAACAACTAATAGAAGAGCTCAAGAGAATGCCGGGTATTGGGCCAAAATCAGCCCAACGTTTGGCTTTTTATGTTCTCCAGAGTGCACCCAAGGATATTGAGCGCTTAGTTGAGTCGATCAAAGCAGCTAAAACCAACTTAAAGAATTGTTCAACTTGTTTCAATATTACAGATATTAATCCGTGTAAAATTTGCCGTGATGACGCTCGCCACCACAATATATTATGTATAGTGGCAGAGCCAAAAGATCTGCTAGCCCTTGAGCGCTCCCGCGAATATAATGGAAAGTATCATGTGTTGGGCGGGCTTATTTCACCGCTGGATGGTTTAGGGCCAGAAGCTTTGCGGATAAAAGAGTTGTTGGCCCGTTTAGAGAAAGAGGAGGTCGAAGAGATTGTGCTAGCGATCAGCGCGACAACCGAGGGGGAAGCGACTAATATTTATTTAACAAAACTTTTGCGGCCTTTAGGGATAAAGGTAACTCGCGTTGCTTATGGCCTGCCGATCGGGGCGGATATGGACTATGCCGACGAAGCGACCCTGGCTAAATCATTTCAAGGAAGGAGGGAAATTTAATGAAACTCACAACTTACTTTCAGACCTGGTGGGAGATAATTTTTCGACCAATCCATTTTTATACCAAACTGCGGGGGGAGGAGTGGCGGGGAGGGCCTTTATCTTTTTTAATTACGACTTCGTGGCTGCTGGGCTTTGTGGCGAGTTTGGTTGTTTTTTTTCTTCAGTATGTGCCGATTGGTAAAACTTTAATTGAGGGGGTTGAACCCGCGAAATATATTTTTATTTTACCTGTGCTAGTGACGTTAGCCTTTGTTTTCTTTTTAATAACTTTTCTGATCCTGGGAGGCTTGTTTACGAGCCTTTTCTTTGTGATGTTTTATGTGGCGGCGATTGTGCTTCATTATGTTTTTCTTTTTTTAGGTGGGAGCGGGAGCTTAAACCAAAAAATTCAAAATATTTTCTACAGCAGCGCGGCCTTGTTGTTCGCGGTGATAATTTTTGGCTTGATGTTTTTGACAAAACAGACCGCATTTTCTTTTGAGCTCTTTCGCTCGGGCTTTAATGCAATTTATTTTTTGATTTGTTTGTATATGTATGGTCTTTGGGCGGTTTCAGGACGGAAAAACTATGGTATTGCCAAGTGGAAAGCCTTTTTGGGCGCGTTAATCCCGCTGGTGGTCCTATTGATTTTTGGCTTTTTGTTTGATAAAATAGCGCTTTCAAAGTTTGCGCCTTGGATTAGTTAAGGGATTAATTGGTTAGGCCTAGCAGTTTGATAGAATGGAGGAAACAATAAATGAAAGATGAGATCGTTGAAATTAGATGGCATGGACGGGGAGGACAAGGGGCTAAAACAGCGGCCCTGTTGTTTGCTGACGCAGCCCTGTCGCTGGGTAAATATATTCAAGCCTTTCCAGAGTATGGGCCAGAGCGGATGGGGGCGCCGGTTCAATCTTTTAATCGCTTGTCAGACCAGCCGATAACCATCCACTGCAGTATGACCAGTCCTCAGATCGTAGTTGTCTTAGACCCAACTTTACTAGCCACTGTCGATGTCGCAGGGGGGCTGCCCAAAGATGGCTCGCTTATTGTTAATACCTCAAAATCACCTCAAGAAATCAGGCAAGAGATAAATTTAAAAGAGGCCAAAGTTTTTACCATCGATGCCTCAAGCATTGCCAAGGATAAAATTGGCCGCGATATCCCTAATACCCCGATGCTGGGCGCGTTAACTAAGGTTTCTGGCAT
>JBDRMQ010000113.1:0-8634 GCA_043811955.1 bacterium
GGGGATGGGCGAACCATTTCTCAATTATGCTAATGCAATTAAAGCTGGCAAGACTTTAAATAATGCCGCGGGCTTAAATATTGCCGCGAGAAAACTTGTTTACTCAACAGTCGGCATTGTCCCAGGGATCAAAAAGTTTGCTGAGGAATCCGAACAACTGCGCTTTTCTTGGTCCCTAGCTTCTCCCTTTGACACTATGCGTGAAAACCTAATCCCCTTCCCTGGCCTAAAATCAATTAAAGAGACCGTTGAAGCAATTAAAGAGTATCAGTTAAAAACCAGGCGGCGGGTGACGATTGAATATGTCCTGCTCAAGGGGATTAATGATAGCGAAGAAGATATTAAAGAGTTGGGGAGAATTGCTAAATCAATCGACTCTCACATTAATCTGATTGCTTATAACAGCTCACCTACTTCAGTCTTTGAATCAGGTGATTGCCAAGCAGCCTTTGACATCCTGCGCAAGAAAAAACTAGTTGTGACTGTCAGAAGAAGCTATGGCCAAAAGATAGCTGCTGCTTGCGGGCAGTTGGCTGGCAGCTAAAGCTGGATCTTATTAAAGAAACAACTGCGCTCTCCGGTATGACAAGCGATATCGCCAACTTGCTCAATTTTCGCCAAGATCGCATCAGCATCACAATCATAATAAAGCTCTTTGACTTTTTGGATGTGACCCGAGGTGTCACCCTTGTGCCAAAGCTCTTGCCTTGATCTGCTCCAATAGGTCATCTCTTTGGTCTCTAGTGTCTTTTTAAGAGCTTCTTCATTCATATAGGCTAGCATCAGAACTGCCCCATCTTTATAATCCTGAGCTATGACTGGAATAAGCCCATCGCTATTAAACTTTAAATTTGACATTTTTAATTTGACATTTGACATTGAAAACTTACCTCCTCTACTTTCTTAACCTCTTTCGGCACCGCCCGATACTCAACTCTAACAGAACCTGTCCCTAAAACCCCCTCAAGTTGGCTAACCAAATCTGGGTTAATCTCAACATGCAAATCTTTGCCCAAAACAATATTGTGGCCATCCATATTAATAAAAACCGGTTCAGCCCCATTGAATAATAACAAAATCTCCCTCATTTTAGAAAGTATTGTTTGATCGCTTTGTCCTACCAGCTCAATATGCAAAGAGCGCTTTTTTTCAAGTTCTTCCATAGGAAAAATTTCTTCCGCCACCACATTAAATTCATCACTGCGCATGTCTCGGTTAACCTTGCCCTTAATAATAATGATCTGATCATTGTCCAGCATTGTTTCACACTTTTTATAAGTTTTAGGGAAAATAACCAGGCCAATACTTCCTGAAAGGTCTTCTATCTTGCCAACCAGCATCATCTCCCCTTTTTTCGTTGTAATTTTTCTTCCTTCAGATAAAAGCCCCCCTATTTTTACCATCTCCCCCTCTTTCATCTCAGCAATATCCATTATTTTAGTGTTTGTTTGCCCCTCCAATGAATCAACCACATAATGAAGCGGATGGGACGAGATATAAAGCCCCAGCATCTCTTTTTCCAGGCGCAGCAGCTGCTCGGGTGGGAACTCTTCTACTTGCACATCTTCAAGTCCATTTGATATTTGACATTTAACATTTGACATTTCTCCAAAAAGCGCTGCCTGCCCATTAGCCCGCTCCTTTTGCTCAGCCGCAACCCGCCCCATAATTTTAGCCAAAATTGCCAGTTGATAAGCACGAGACTGGCCCATCGAGTCAAAAGCCCCAGCCTTAATCAAGCTTTCGATAACTTTTTTATTAACAGAGCGGCTATCAACTCTTTCGCAAAAATCAGTCAAAGATTTAAAAGGCCCTGTTTTTTCTTTTTGTTCAATAATATTATCAAGCGCGGCTGTCCCAACATTACGCACCGCTGAAAAACCAAAACGAATCCCCTGATCAGTCACCGTAAAATTGCGCTGGCTCTCATTAACATCTGGCCCCAGCACCTTTATTTTCATGCGATGACATTCGTTTATATACCCGGTAACTTTATCCGCATTACCAGAGACAGAGGTCAAAACCGCGGCTAAGAATTCTTTGGGATAATTGGCTTTTAGATAAGCGGTCTGATAAGAGATGACCCCATAAGCAGTTGAGTGTGATTTATTAAAACCATAACCAGCAAACTTAGCGCAAAGATTAAAAAGCTCTGTTGCTTTATGCTTGGAAACCCCTTTCTTAACCGCCCCATCAACAAAAAACTCCTTTTGCTGGTGCATCTCTTTAGCTTTTTTCTTCCCCATCGCCCGGCGCAAGAGATCGGCTTGGCCCAGCGAGAAACCAGCTATGCTGCTGGCAATCCGCATCACCTGTTCCTGATATAAAATCACGCCGTAGGTTTCATGCAAAATTTCTTTAAGCTCCGGCAACATATATTTTACCGGCACACGTTTGTGTTTACGCTTAACATAATCCTCGACCATGCCGCTCTCCAGTGGTCCAGGACGATACAGGGCAAGCAAAGCAATTATTTCTTCAAAATGAGAGGGCTCAAGGTCTTTGATCAAGGCCCGCATGCCGCGGCTCTCCAGCTGAAAAATCCCCATGGTCTCACCGCTGGAGAAAAGGCTATATGTTTTTGCATCATCAAAGGGAATAGTATTAATATCCAAGCTTATCCCCTGGGTCTTTTTGATAACTTCAACCGCGTGGGCGATCATGGTCAGGTTGCGCAGCCCTAAAAAGTCCATCTTAAGCAAGCCAATCTTCTCAAGATCACCCATGGGAAACTGGGTAACAATTACTTTTTTGTCTAACTGTTGCAAAGGAACATGATCTGTCAAAGGATTTTCTGAAATAACTACCCCAGCCGCGTGAACAGAAGCATGACGAGCCAAGCCCTCAAGCTTCATTGCCGTGTCCAGCAGATGCTTGATCCGCTCATCTTTATCATAAAGGGCTTTGAGGTCTTTGACCGTTTCCAGGGCCGAGGCTAACGTTACCCCTGGAGTAAATGGGACCAGCTTGGCTATCTTATCCACCTCAGCAAGCGGGATCCGCAAAACCCGACCAACATCACGAATTGCGCCCCTGGCTGCCATGGTCCCAAAAGTGACGATTTGAGCTACATGGTCCTGGCCATACTTCTTGGCCACATAGTCCAAAACCTCACTGCGCCTCTCAATGCAAAAATCAATATCAATATCAGGCATGGAGACCCGTTCAATATTTAAAAATCGTTCAAAAATTAGACCGTATTTTAAAGGGTCAACATTAGTGATACCTAAGGAATAAGAGACTAAACTTCCTGCGGCAGAGCCCCTGCCTGGCCCAACTTGAATGCCCTTTTTTTTGGCATAATTAATAAAATCTTGGACAATCAAAAAATAGGCGGCATAGCCCATCTTCTCAATTGTGTAAAGCTCATACTTTACCCGGTCAATTATCTCCGGCGGCAGGAGGTCACCAGCCACAGCATATTTTTTCTTAACCCCCACCCAAACCAGTTTTTCAAGATAAGTTTCCGGGGTCTCTTGATCAGGGACCGGAAAATGAGGCAAATGGGTTTTCCCCAACTCAATTTCAAAATTACACTTTTCAGCAACTTCAAATGTATTTTTTATCGCCTCTGGCCAGGCAGAGAAAAGCTCCGCCATTTCAGCCCCTGACTTTAAGTAAAATTCTTCAGACTGAAGTTTCATTCTTTTTTCATCGTCATAAAAAGAACCTGTTTGAACACAAAGCAGGACATCCTGGGCATAAGCATCTGCTTTGTTCACATAGTGAACATCATTGGTCGCGACAGTCTTGATCCCAAGATCATTGGCTACTGTCAGCAACTGTTCTACCAGCCCTTCAAAACCAGGCAGGGAAAGATCCTGCAGCTCAATATAAAAATCTTCGCCCAGCAAACTCTTGTACCACATAGCGGCAGAACGGGCTTTCTCCTTGTTCCCCCCTCGAAGGTTAAAGGGGATCTCCCCCTTTGGACAACCAGACAAGAAGATCAAACCCTTGTGGTATTTCTGGACCAATTCGCGGTCAATCCTGGGCCGAGAATAAAACCCCTCAATTGAAGCCAGGGAAACCAGATTCATGAGATTGCGGTAGCCCTCCTGGTTCTTAGCCAAAAGAGTCAGGTGATAAGGGGAGCGGTCCTCTTTGCTCTCTTTATCAAAGCGCGTGCGAGGAGCGACATACACCTCACAACCCAAGATTGGTTTGATCCCTGCCTCTTTCGCTGCCTTGAAAAAAGGGATTGTCGCATACATGTTTCCATGGTCAGTTAAGGCTAAGGCTGGCATCTTGTGCTCCTTGGCCGCCTGAATTAACTGGGGGACGCGAGCCGCCCCATCAAGCAGGCTAAACTCTGTATGACAATGAAGATGGACAAATTTGTTTTTGAAAGGCATGGGGACTTATTTTAACAAAAAAGGCTGCAGGCCGCAATCCAGCACTTTCTTTTTTCTAGAAAGCACTGGACGACCTCCAGCCTTACCCAATCCTCTTTCCTCTTCCTGATCCTATTCCTTTCCCTAACTAACCACCAATCCTAAACATTTTTGTTCCGCACTTTGGACACTCACCTTTTTTAGCTTTTCTCCCATTTTTCATGGTAACATCTTTTTCATTGATCATCTCTTGTTTCTTTTTGCACTTTACACAGTAAGCTGTTGTCATTCTTACACCCCCTTTTCACTTGGATAAGCGATTTTAGCTTCGTAGCCTAGGAGTTGTCAAGCGCAAATTAACCCAACCCCCGCCTTAGGCAGCCCTGCACCGAGCTGAGTTTTCCTCAAAACCCACAAGTTTTCCCCTCTAAAACACGATATATTGAGTAGAAGCCATGAGTATAACCTCAATTAATAATAATCAAGGTTTGCAAGAGCAAGCAGTTGCCGGCAATGCCTCTATAATCCTAAACAGCCTGGATAAAGAGCTAAATAAAGCCTCTTGGCAAACAACGACCAAGACTAAAAAGTTTGACCTAGAAGGGCTTGATAACTCGCGCAAAATGATCGCCAAGGCCTGTACTGTTACTCAAGTCATTAAAGAAGAAGAGAAAAAAGAGCAGCACCGCGAAGAAGAACGCCGTCAAAAGAGAAAAGAATACAAAAGCTTTAAGCTTTATCGCCACAGGGGTAGTTCTGCCTATGCTTGGAAAAAGAACCCCAAGCAAAACCGCCGCCAGGTCTTGCGCCAATCAGCCCAAACAGTAAACATTGACGCTTTCAAAAAATATTTTGAACTCTCAATCAAAGCCCTAATTGAACACCCACCAACCCACGAACTACTATTATCTCTTGCCAAACTTGAGCAAAAACTCGCGCTTAAAGAGGAAGCCCTTAAAAAACTGCAAAAAAAGATTAAACACTTTGTCTTTGAAAAAATCAGCACCTTGATCAAGCAAGAACTATTCAAAAAACTCAACACCCCTGAAAAAACCCTTAATTTTCTACTCGCAAATAAAAAGAGCAAAAACTTGCTCAACCTCTCCTTTTACAACGAAGTTTTAGCCGCAAAAAGTGATTCAGCTGCCCAAAATTTCTTTGACCGAAAAATTGATGGACTTTTAACAGAAGCGTCACAAATCGAAACCATTGAGATCAAAGAACTCCTTGCTCTTGCTCAGGAACTTGGCCTAGAAATACAGTTCCCCTTGGCAGGTGAACATATTTCAATTAATAAAGCCGGCCAAATTGTCCTTAACAATCAACAAACAGAGACAAGCCTGCTGCTTGATGAACTTAAACTAATTGAAATTAAGCTTTCCTTAGAAACAAGCCTTAAAAACAAGCTTTTTTTATTTATCCACAAATTGAGGGTCATTTTTAGCCTACAAACTTTGCAGGCAACCCAAGCCCAAATCGAGGAGACAAAAAGCGAAGCCCGCCAGGTAGCCTGGGCTAAATGTATCGCCCTGCTCAAAGAGCTGCACCTAAAAAGAATCTTGACGACTTCAACAGCTAAGTTTAGCCAGTATTCTGTTTTAATTAAACACTATACCCTCAAGTCAAGAAAACTTGGCTCAAATATTAGCCAAGCTGGCACTAAATGGGTGGAAGCCAAACTTGAGACACTTGCCCTGCAATCCGCGGCTTATAAATTAGAACTGCTTCAATCTATGCAAAGCCTGGAGTATAATAAAAAAAGAGAGCAAGATATCAAATGTTTAATCAGAGCGGTTAAACATTACCAAGAAAAGCTCGGAAGGTGAGGAAAAAATGGCTGACCAAGTCCCTGGCACCGGGGCTATCAACCCCAATATGGGCGGAGCTGAAGCAGCTATCGCTGGTTCAAGCGGCGCTATCTTTTCTGCCCAAGACCGCAAGATAATTCAAGAACGCGGTGGCGAAGCCGATGAAGTACGCGGCTTTAACCAGGTCTTGCGCGAAGGCCCGCTCACCTCTGACATTGAAAACATTGAAAACGAAGAGAGCAACGCTGCCCCAAAACACACAACCTCAGAACTGAAAGGCCGCCAGCGAGACCACAAAAGAATGCTCAAACACTCGCCTGTCACGGCTCCTCGGGAAAAAATAGAAATAACTCTTAAGTCACCGGATGAAGACGAAGAGGGAAAGGAAGAGGAACAAGGAAGAGGAGAAGGAAGAGGTACTGAAAATCCAGAGCTCATTCTCAAAGAAGAAACAGCCGCCATTGCTAAAGAGCTAAGGCTTAATCCAACCGAATTATTCAAGCAAATTGAGATTGAACAAAAGCAATTGCATTTTTTAATTTCCCGGATCAAAGAGCTTCACTTGCAACGTTTATTGGCCGAAGATACTGCTGATTTTAAAAAGATCACCGAGCGGATTATCCACGAATCACAAGCTAGCGTTGGCAAAGAGGCCTACCCCTGGCTTGAGGAACAGTTAAATAAACTCACCCTGCACGCGGCTCAATACAAACTAGGCCTGTTTAAATCGCTCCAAACAATGGAATTTAACCCAGAACGGCACAAGAATATTGAGTGGCTAGAGCAAGCAATCGAATACTACGCGTCTAAGTAAGCCCCAGCACCTTATGCGCCTGCGGAATAACCTTAACATTTTGCAGCTTTCTCTTAGCCACATTATGGAAAGAAAAAATCTGCTCTACCCCTGGGCGGTGCTTGATTGAACCATGGGGAGAAACCGGCTGAAGAACTAAAGGAATTTTCTCGTCAACATCTGCGATAATCCTGACCGCTTCATCAAACTCTTTAACTTTTGATTCTTTGGTAAAAACTATTTTAACAAAAACATTTTTCATGTAAGCAATCTCGAGCGATTTGCGATGCTCTTTGTAATAATCCGAAAGTCCAGTGGCACTGGGAAGTTTAATATCCATGGCCACCACATCAACCAGCTCAATCACTTCAGAGAGATGATCGGGCAGCGTCCCATTTGTTTCTAAATATATGTAAGGATGGGAGGAACCGAGAATTTCATTCTCAGGAGGGGCCCATCCGACTTTTCGCAGCTCTGGCAAAAAACTTTTTAAGAAATCAACTTGCAGCAGCGGTTCCCCCCCAGTTAAACTCACTGGATAATCAGCGCCAAAAGCTTTGACAATTTCAATCAGTTGGGAAATTGTTGCTGGGTTCTTAAATTTTTCAAAGTTTTTCTTACCAGGATTTACCTCAACTTTAAATTCTGGCGAGGGAGCTAGCGCCTCTGCTGAATCACAATATTGACAAGAGAGATTGCAACCGGAAAAACGAATAAAAGTTTGACGTTCGCCAACAGATAGGCCTTCTCCCTGAAAAGAATTAAAAACTTCGCAAAGTTGAGCTTCGCTCGTGCTCATTCGTGCAGGGCTGATTTAAAGATCTCTTCCTGCTCCCCTTCAGTAACCGGAAGCGGCGGAAGATTTTTTAAACTCTCCAGACCAAAGTGGCGCAAAAATTCAGTTGTTGTCTCATAAATATATGGCCGGCCAGGGGCTTCACTGCGACCCAAATCTTTAATTAAACGTTTGGCCAAGAGGGTATCAATCGGGCCGTCAGAATTCACCCCGCGGACACGCTCAATCTCTGCCCTGGTCACCGGCTGTTTATAAGCAATGATCGCTAGTGTTTCCAGCGATTTGGGGGTCAAGGTTGTCTCAACCCTTTTATGAAGGACCTTGTGGACGTATTCAGCATTGTCTGCCGCGGTCCCCATTAAATATCCCCCGGCAACCTTAACAACATTAATCCCTTTGCTCTGATGCTCGACAATCAGCTCTTCAAGCAAAGTCTTAATTAACTCCGGATGATAACCAACCACTTCGACAATTTCATCGACAGAGAGTGGTTTACGGGCCACAAATAAAACCGATTCAAGAATTGTTTTGATCTTGGTCCAGTTGACTTCTGTCTCTATGTTCATCATCGCCCTCCTTTCTCATCATAATAAAAATTGAACCAAAGCGCCCTTTTTGGGCCACTCGCAGAAAATGCTGCTTAGCTAACTCGAGTATCGCCAGAAAAGTAACAACAATTTCCAGCCTTGTCCGTCGCACGAAAATATCAAGAAATGGGACCCCTGCCGGGCTTTGGGTAACAATGCGCCGTATTTCTTCAATCCTCGTCTCTAAGGTTATTTCTTCTTCCTCAATCGACTGGATCTTTAATCTTTTGGCAGCCTGATCATAAGCCCGCTTAAAAGCCACTACTAAATCTTGCAATGAAACATCGACCAGTTCAATCTCTTTTTCTTGTTTTTC
>JBDRMQ010000114.1:0-3687 GCA_043811955.1 bacterium
ATTGGCCTCAGCGCCCAGTGGGATGAAAGGACATCTGCGAATGGTTTGTAGCGCAAAACTCGGGTCTCAGCTGAAGCAACAATCATCTCTCCCTCAAATGAAGAATAGCTGATCAGTTGGAGGACATTGCGCTGCCAGCCAAGCTGAATTGAGGTTTTGATGCTTCCTGTTTGATTAAGTTTGTCCCCATTGAGATAAACAGTTGAGGCATTTTTAGCCCTGACAATTTCTTTTGATTCTTCCGTGGCAGCCAAGCCGGTCACTTCCCAAATCTGCTTTTCTTCAAAAACTTCCCCAACCATGGCTTCGGCTGAAATAGCAATCATGGGTTCGTCCGTAATAGTTCGATCAGGCGGGTAAATGAATTTGGCCAATGACTTGTAATGTTTTAACTGGTAGTGAATTTTTTTGACCCGCTCGCCAACATAAGCAAGGGTAAAATAATGGGGGGCATCGCCAGGAATGTTCGGGTCTTGCGAGTAGGCATAATCAAAGCGAAAACCGCCGTTAGTTAGGCCAACGCCAAAAGAGAGCCCTTTGGGGCCCAGGCCAGAGCGCAGGGCGATTTTCTTTAGCGGAAAATATTCTAAGCCAAATTGATAGTTGCTTGAAGCCGTAGTGTTGTGCGCGAGATTATAATCAAAACCAGCGGCCAGCTCTTGCTCATGCTCGCGCAGGGCTTCTTCAGCAGGACCTAAAATATTAACCTTTGCTCCTATTTTGTAGAAACCACCGATCTTGTCTGCCGCCCCCCCCTCCCATTTAAGGTTTCCCTCAAGAACATTTTGCAAATTAGCCCCAAATGACCAGATTGGGTTGGGGGCATACAAAAGAGCGAGGTCGACCCCTGTCGCACTGGCCTTACTTGAAGTATCTCCGCTTAAAGCTTGATTAAAGAATTTTAGGTTCCCGCCAATCGCCAGTGAATCTCGAAGTTTTCTTGAGTAGGAAATAGCCAGCACGCTGTTGTCATAACTGGTTGCTTCTCGGCTGGGATCAATAATAATGCGAGAAGTTGCTGGGTCAAGCTTGGTTGGGTAAGAGCCGCCGGTGTTGAGGCTGGTGAAGCCTACCCCAAATGTTCCTTGCTCAGTTGGCATGGCCCAGGTTAACAGGGTAGATTGGACCTCGCCCAAGAGCAAGGTCCTGGACGAGCCGCTGATTTGCGGGAATTCAAAATCAGTTAAGCCTGCCGGGTTCGCGAAAACCCCGTTAGCGTCATCGGCAAAGCCAATGCTTAAGCCCCCTAGGCCCAGCTGGCGGGCGGCGTATAAATTGTTAGAAGGATCAAGGGAGGTGCCGTCCACAGCTAAGGCGGGAGTAGTGCCAAATAAAAGCAATGTCAAATTAAAAATTATCAGCCAGAGGCTGACCCGCCTTTGGCGGGAAAATGACAAATGAAGGTATTTATTATTATAAATAAAAGTGCTAGAGGCACACATTCATTTGACATTTGTCATTGGAAATTTGACATCGTAGCGAGGAGGTTGGTCGAAAGTACAATCCCGTATTGGGCACCGATGTCAGTCTTCAATCCCTCCCTGCCTACCGGCAGGCTTTCTATCGGCGAGTTTAAATTATAACGGATTTTAAGTTGTTTTGTCAAGGGTATTTATGTGGCCAATTCCTTGTTCTAAAAATGTTAAGTAATTGGTGAAAATGAGGATTAGGTCAGGGGAGCCTTTTGTTCCGCGAAGTTGAGCTGAGGAATTGCACTGAACAAAAGTTTTTTTGGCCTCAGTATATTCAGCTTGGACTCTTGTTATTACTTCAAAATCATTTGTGATATCATTTTCAAGGCCATTAGGAAAAAGTTCCTTGCTTATTCTTTGAATTGTCGTTGCAAAATCAGATAAACCATTTTGCACATATTGTTGAGTTATAACAGCAAACTTTCCTCTTTGGTTTGGTGGAATGGTTCCCCAAACATCCATTGTATCGGCATGCTCTACTATTTTAGAATCTAGCGAAGTTTGGATTAATTGGCAATGCCATAGGCTGTGTAATAGTGTTGCTCTTTGTTGATCAGTTGTTGTTGATTTTGTTATTGTTGCCTCGGCAGCTGCTTTAAAAGTAAAGGTTCCTTCAGTGCCGATCTCACAAAATGATAGCCATGAAGTATCGTCGCCAAATTCCTTAGAAATATTTTCAAGATCTTTTTTGGGTATAGGGCTTAGTGTTTGTTCGGCAATGTTTTTCATTTTTGAAAAGTCGGTAATTGTTTTGGCAAAAGCTAAAAATGCCGATAGGCCCTTCCTAAAATCTGCGACTAGCTCTGTATCCATTAGATCCTCTTTAGTATTTAAGAATGAAATATTATCTAAAGGCATTATCGCATTGTTTGCTTTATGTGCGATTATTTTAAGAAAAACACTGAATGGATTATGTTCAAATCTTTCTTTAAGTTCTTCAATTTTAGTCTCCGTCTGAGTTAAAAGTGTGATCTCTTCTAAAGAGATCTGGAAAACAATTTCTTCTGCAATTATTTTTACAGCTGCCATAAATTGGGCTTGGGCAGCTTTTGAGATAAATTGAACACTATGTTCTTTGATGGTTTGAGATAGTGGGTCTGTTGGATCAGTAGGTTCTGGATTACCACTAAAAAGAATAAAACGAGGAGGCTTGTCCACACTTTTTTTAGCTATTTCTTTGATTAATTGTTCACCATTCATTCTTGCCTCAGGCATTGATAAGTCTGTGATAACTAGATCTGGGTTGTCATCTTTCATGTTTTCAAGCATGGCTTGAGGTGTATTATATGTGGTAATGTTGGTAGCTTTAAAGCCTTGATCAATAAGTCTTCTTCTTACTATAGTTAGAATTTGTGGGGAATCATCAACCACAACAATACGTATTTTTAAGGCAGCATCCTTTAAACTTTGAATAGCTGGTAGTAGGCAAGGGCTAGCTGGCTCTGAATCAATTGTGCTTAGGGCTGATTTTGCAATCTGCCTTGCTGTTGCACTAGTAAGTTTTTTATATTGCCAACCAAGTGGTTGAAGCTTTCGCAATGATGGTGGGACTGGGTGCATTTTTTGCATATTATAGTGTTTCCTCTTTAGAGAGCTCCGAAAAAGTTGATTTTGGAACCTGAGAATGAAATTCCCTGCCTGCTGGCAGGCAGGTCGGTTCCAAAACACAAATTGCTCTCGACGAGAAAAGGAACCGAGGCTTTTAGCCTCAGGTTCCGAACCCTTAATTTTTCGGAGTTCTCCTTTATATATATCGGCGGAAAATGTAAAAAAATTCACTATATGCTAAAATTACATTATAGTGATAAGTATATTAAGCAAACCAGCGACTGAACGCCTGCCTGCCGGCAAGGCCGGTCGCGGTTTCCGATTATTAGTTTCCAAAATTTCTTTTCTTCTTTTCTTTTGCTTTCTGTCTTCTGTGTGTCAGGCAGCCCCTTTAGACTATGAGGTGCTTGTTAAGCCAGAGATTGCTTGGCAAGGGAAGATTGTTAAGGTTCAGGTGGCCGAAAGGGCTGATCTTGCTAGTATTAAAGGGGAATTTTTAGGTCAAAAGTTTAGTTTGTACAAAGAGGGTGACGATTTTGTCGGGATAGTTGGGGTGCCGACCAACCAAAAAGTTGGTCATTATGACCTGCGTTTAATCATCACCCAGGCAGATGGGAAAACTGTTGAGCAGGTCAAAAATGTAAAAGTTTGGCAGACTAAATTTCCG
>JBDRMQ010000115.1:0-11130 GCA_043811955.1 bacterium
TGCGCTTCAATTTCGCGTTCCGCTACATACTGAATATTTTGATCAATGGTTAAGGTAACATTCATCCCATCTTCGCCAGCTTCCAGCTCAGTCAAGGCCCCATACATTTGCCGCCCCCGAGGATCACCCTCAGTAATCAACTGCCCTTCTTTGCCTTTTAAATATTCATCAAAAGCCAACTCAAGGCCCGAGAGCCCTAAATTATCAATCCCGACAAAGCCCAAAACCTGGGCCAGTAATTTTTTTTTTGGATAAACCCGCTTCTTCTCCTTAAGCAAACTTATACCAGTTGGGTCTTTAGCTTGGAGGGCTTCAGCTTCAACTAATGACAATTTACGGGCTAACCAGCCGTAATTATGTTTATAAACCGAGTAAGTATCGATCGAAGTCGCTAAAATATTACCACCGCAATCAAAAATATCACCGCGCTGCGCCGCTAGTTTGATAATCCTGGTGCGTTGGTCTTGAGATTTCTTGGTGTAAAATTGATGCTTTAGGATTTGGATATCAACTAAGCGGACAAGAACAACAGCAAACAAAAACACAAAAATATTTATCAGGATTATTATTCGCTGTTTATCTTTCATAAATCATTCTCTATTTCTCAGGTTTCCAAACCACCTTATTTAGAACAAAGATCACTCAGCAAAAGCTCAAATAAGGTCGATTGATCCTCCCCGCTTTTCAATTTAAGGTCAGTCTGGTGCAACAAATCAAGGTTGCGAGCTAATTCAGCGGAGGAAAACTTCCGGGCTTTTTGCGCACACTTCTTAGCGTAATATGGGCTCAATCGAAAGTCTTGGGCTAATTTAGCAAAATTACTCTCGCTTTTAGTTAATAACATAGTCCGAAACTGGCCAGCTAAAAGGGAAAGCATGGGGAAAAGACTAACTTTATTGCGGCAAAGGGTGCGAAAAGTTGCTAAAGCCTCACCCTGGCTGCGATTTGAAACTGCCTCTGACAGGGCAAAAACGCTAATCTCACCAGGAGAAGCCAGGGCTTCTACATCATCGGGCAAAATATCAGTTTTTTCGCCAACATAAGTTATTAGTTTCTCAATTTCTGACGAGAGCTTAAGCAAGCTTGTCCCACAAATCTCAATTAGACGCTCAGCTGCTTGGCGTTTTATATTCTTGTTTGATTCATTAACCTTTGAGATAACCCAACTAACAACTTTTTCATCTTCCCACGGAGCAAAAGATTTAAATTCATAAACCTCACCAATTTTATCAATAAATTTATAAATCTTAGCCCGCTTGGTCATTGAGCTCGCCCAAAAAACAACCACTACCCCAGTTGATAAATTCTCCAAGGCTGGGGCAACCTCATTCCAAAAGGGATTCTTAAAATCAGCATTTTTAACTAAAACCATTTTCTCCTCGGCAAAAAGGGATTGGGTTTGCAGCGAGGTCATCAATTGTTCCAAATTTGGCGAACTACCGTCAATTGGTTCTACATTAAGCCCTGGTTTTTTAAGCTTTTTGATCCGCTCTTCTATTGCTAAAATCTCTTCACCATAAAAAAGATAAATTTGACTAGTCAAGGGTTCCAATCTCCTTTTCCTGCTTAATGGTTGTTGGTTGACCATGTCCAGGAAAAACTTCTGTCTCGTCAGGCAAGGTCGCCAGCTTTTTCAGTGAGACCACCATATCCCTTGGCGAACTTGATTGCAAATCAACCCTGCCATAAGTATTATAAAAAAGAGTATCACCAGAAAAAAGGGAATTATTAGCTGCTGAATAAAAACAAACACAGCCAGCTGTGTGGCCAGGAGTAGCGATAACTTTTAACTTTTCAGAACCAAATTTTATTTCATCACCATCTTTAAAGTTTTGTTCAGCTTTAAAAGCCCAATTATCCTGATCGTTCATTAAAACTAAAGCTTGTGTCTCCGCTTTAAGCTCGAGAACTCCCCCTACATGATCATAATGCCCGTGGGTCAAAATAATATATTTAACTTTCAACCCGGCAATTTCAGGCAAGATCAAACCTGCCTCATCCCCTGGATCAATCACCACAGCTTCATTGCTCTTCTCATCAACTAAAATATAGCAATTTGTCTGCAATCCGCCAACTTTTATGTTTTTTACTTTCATATTTTTGCTTCTTTAGCCGGGAATGGGAGTCGAACCCATGACCTACGCATTACGAATGCGCCGCTCTACCAGCTGAGCTATCCCGGCGCTTGCTAATTATAGCAAATCGCGCAAGTTTTCGCTGTTTTAGGCCGATAGGTATATTAACAGGAGTGATTTTATGGCTTTTAGTTGGAATGTAAAATCTTGCGGAAACCCGCATGGCGTTAAAAAACATGAACTCTTTGGTAGGCAAAAAGCCCAAGAGGCAAGAAGATCTTCCGCCAAAGTTGATGGACGAGCTGTCTCATCAATTTTTAGCGCTCGCAGCGCCAGCAATCACCCATTATTAACAAACCAAATTTTAACCCAATAGTTTGCTGATAACCCTGCTTTAAGAACAAGACTAGCAGAAGCATTCCCAGCACTTAACCTGGAGCAAGAAATTCCTACCGCAGAGATTCAGCAAAGGGCCACAGTTGCTATGGAACAATTCTTCTCTACTATGACCGCACCTGGTCAAAGCAGGCCAGCAGAACTCCCTACCACATTAGAAGGATTCCTAGGACCTAAACCAGCAAGGGGTTCTCGATTAGCTGGGAATTACGATCTAGGAAAATTTCTTGACCGAAACCTGGCTATTCAAAAACACATAGCAAGTTCATCCCCACTTCATGCTACCAGCACTCGCGCCTTGCAGGCTGTCCTTATGGCAATTAACCTACGCAGCAGCGCAACTAGCCAAGCAAGCACAATTATTCCAGCCGCCACTCCACCCCCAGTAATTGAAGCAACCCCACTCCCAACCAGAGAACTTAATCCCATGTACCAGAGAATTGTTAGAAACGGCTTTTATGGCAGAATTAATTTTGTCAACCTGCCAGAAAATATTAGAAATGCCTTAGAAACGTTATTAACCCCTGCCAATGGTTACACAGCAGAAACCGCAGCTAGAATTGAAGAAATTATCACTGAAGTTGTTCAAATAGAACCTGGGAGTGAAGTTGCAAAGTTCCTAGCCACTATCAGAGAACAAAGGGCCGACCTAGCTGGTGTTGGGGATAGAGAGGTTTTTATACAAGAAACCTTGCTGCAAGCCGCGAACAGCGTGGCTTCAGGAACAACCAACGGCGAAGCTTTAATTAATAATTTCCGGCTCGGCTTACTTGGTTTGCTCCACTATTACCAAGCTGCTTAATCCACAAAAATCACCTGAAATTTCTACTCTCTTTATGTCGATAATATTATGTGAGAACACCAGTTTTAACAATTATAGTCCCCCAGAAAATGGCTCAAAGATATGATGAAAGAGAGCTGCAAGGAGCAGCTCGTCAAGCTCAAAAAATCCTTAAGCTGCCAGGAAAACAACTCAAGCATAACCCAAAAGGAAATCTAGTACATGAAGAGGCCAAGTATTATGCCTTAATGTCCCTAGCTCTTCAAGCCAGGTTTAATCATTTGGGTGCCACAGGAAAAAGCAAAGAAGCAGTTCAAGCTCTTTTTGACCAAGCCAAAAAACTAGCCGACCAAATCTCTTCCTTTCCTAATTTTATAGAAATAAAAACAGGCCAACACCTGTTCACTGGTCCACTCAACACCAAAGCCGATATTTATGGCTGGGGGCTACAAGAAACAACATCAAGAACAATTTTCAAAATGGTTACAGGCCAAGCAAATGGTCTATATGTTGCAAGCCAAGAGCTTACCGAAGACCTAGGGCTAGCGAGAGCTCGGGCAATCATCTTTTTTATGTACAACTGGTGTCAAATATCAGGGGAAACAAAGCCTTTTTTTCCACTAATGTATAGAACAACCTTAACATCAGAAAGGATCAAAGAATGCATGAGTCTTTCGCAAAGAACCCTAATCCCCCTCGCCGCTAACTTCCACCCTCTCCCTTATTTTGTGGTTGAAGCAACAATAATTAACCCTGAGACAGAAGTCCCTTTTAACATAACTATCTAGTTGCTTCTTGGACAAAATTCTTAATCATTTGCTCCAACATCTCACGCACCCGAAAGCAAATATAGGGACGATTTTCCATACCATAAAGAACCTCATCCCTATTATAAAAAGTCAACCATCTTAAAAGAGCCTTGATTTGAAAAGGGAGATTCGCTTGCTCTATCTCAGTCACAAAAGCCTGGTGTTGGGCTAAGAGATTTTCTTTATCAGCGATCTCAAGAACATCAGTCTCCCTTAGATTAATATAACGATTCCCAGTCAATAATTCAAAAAGGGTTAAACCTAGCGCATAAATCTCGGATTTAATATTAGCACGCCGACCCAGGATCCTTTCTGGCGCCATATAATAAGGAGTAGGCAAGCCAAAAGATTTTTGACCAATCTCTTTAGCAACCCCAAAATCAAAAAGCACAGCTTTAGTATCTATTGCCCTAAAAACCGCAAGCCCATTCTTTCCTTCCCAAGCAAAAGACTCAAAAAGCTGTGGAAAATCATCTGCAATTTCCGCATAAAATTCGCCTTCATGCGCAACTGCTTCAACCAGGTAACCTCGAGCTAGCAGCTGCGACCAAATAAATCCATCAATTCGATCAAAATCACTTTTCTTAACCAAAGAACCAACAACAAAAATATTATCCGGCTTAAGATCATCATGAATAACCCTTTGGCGATGACTCAGTTCAAGAGCCTCAGCCACATCCCTAATAATTTTTAGCGCGGTAACAATTTCAAAAGGCCCTTCTGTCTCTAATAAGTCTGCAGCTGTCTCACCAGGCAGCAACTCTAGCAAAAGGCCGGTTTCGCTCTTATCATCTTCTAACTCACAATCAATCCGCCCTTCTGTTTGAATAATTTTTGGTCTAATCAAATTTGGGGCAGCAAATAAAGGCAAGAGTTTGGCTTCAAGTTTTATCCCCGCTCGGGCATAAAACATAGCAATAACGTCATCATCAAGCTGAAAGTTAGGGAGTTTGACAACCTTGCATCTGCCCCCCTGCTTCACCAGATGGAGCTGCCCTAATCCCCCTCGAAAATTAGGTAAACGGCTGTTTAAGCAAACATTTAAGCTGATAGACATTCATTACCCTCTACCATGTTTATCAGAGCACTTCCCAACTAATTTCAGCTTTTATCAAAAGCGAAAATCTGCTAAAATAAAGAACTATGTCACAAACAATTACGCAAAAAATCCTGGCTAAACATGCTGGCAAGAAGAAAGTAGAGCCAGGCGAGCTGATCGAGTGCAAAGTTGATCTCGTCCTAGGCAATGACATCACCACCCCACCGGCTATTAAACAATTCGCCAAAATTGAGGTTAACAAAGTTTTTGATAGGAAGAAAATCTATTTGGTCCCAGACCACTTTACCCCTGCCAAAGATATAAAATCTGCCGAGCAAGTAAAGATGATGCGCGAGTTTGCCAAGAAATACGGCATTGTCAATTTCTTTGAGATCGGCTGCATGGGGATTGAACATGTCCTTCTTCCTGAAATGGGAGCAATCAAAGCTGGAGACCTTATCATTGGCGCAGACTCTCACACTTGCACTTACGGTGCCTTGGGTGCTTTTTCGACAGGTGTTGGCTCAACAGATATGGCCGCAGCCATGGCGACTGGCCGCGTTTGGTTTAAGGTTCCAGAACAGCTAAAGTTTATCTTTCGCGGCAAACTCCCTAAATGGGTTGAAGCTAAAGACTTGATCCTTTACACCATCGGCCAAATCGGCGTAGATGGCGCTCGTTATATGTCAATGGAATTCACTGGGCCGGTTATTAACAAACTTTCAGTCGAAGGCCGCCTCACCATGGCCAACATGGCCATTGAAGCTGGTGGCAAAAATGGCATCTTTGCTCCTGATCAGAAAACTGCAAAATATCTCAAGCACCTCACACCTCACACCTCACACCTTGTATCTGATGCTAATGCCGAATACAAAGCTATTTATGACTGGGACATCTCAAACATTGAACCTCAAGTCTCTTTCCCCCATTTGCCAAGTAATACCAAACCTGTGAGCAAATGTTCAAAAGTAAAGATTAACCAATCAGTCATCGGTTCCTGCACAAACGGCCGCATCGAAGATATGCGAGTAGCAGCAAAAGTTCTCAAAGGCAAAAAGATCCACAAAGATCTGCGCTGTATTATTCTGCCAGGAACCCAAGCAATCTCAATCCAAATGATTAAAGAAGGATTGACTGAAATCTTTATCAAAGCTGGCGCAGTTGTTTCTACTCCAACCTGCGGACCATGTCTTGGCGGTCATATGGGGATTTTGGCTGAAGGTGAGCGCTCTATCGCAACTACAAATAGAAATTTTGTCGGCAGAATGGGCCATCCAAAGTCAGAAGTTTATCTCTCTAATGTTGCTGTAGCAGCAGCTTCGGCGATTACGGGAAGAATTATTAGTCCAACTAACCTTTAATACAACTCAACAAAAATTGGGTAAATTTGTTCCCAATGGCTAATAAATCTAACATCATCAACCTCTGATTCCTTAATCGGTTCACTCACATATTTCCCCAAATTATTGCATAAAGGTAGGATTGTTTTATCTCCATCATAATGTTTTAAAAACCCATATAAAGAAAAGCTCCCCATTGACCCCACACATTCTAAAGTAATCTTATAAAAAGGAGCAGTTCCAAGGGTCATCAATTGAGCCATTTGATCAAGGGATAAAACACTTGGCTTAAAAGAGACCTCTTGCTGGACAATCCCATCCTTCTCATTTTTAAAAAGCAAATAAAACCTATCAATGCTTTCTCTGGTGTAAAACAAATCAATTAGCACCCCTTTTTCACCAAGGCACGGCTGCAAAGCTTTTTCAAACAATTGGTTGTTCTCTTGCTCTGGCGCAACCAAGGCCATGTTATCAATTAAACAAACCCAAATCGGCCTACTACTCCAAGTCCCAATTTCTAAATCTTTTGCTAGTTGCCTTATACTATTTTTGTTATCTAATCTGATTATGTCGCTGCCGCGAGGGGCCAGGATTGGACCAACCTGCTCAATAGAAAAAGCTTTGTTCTTTACTAAATAAGCTCTTGATATACATAATTCACTCATAGTTATATTCCTAAACCATATATCGATCACCTTTTTGAAAAATTTCAAACACAATGATATAATCAAATATACTATGAAAGGCAAAGCTTGGAAATTCGGCAATAACATTGATACAGATCTGATTATCCCAGCTAGGTACCTGAATACTTCAGACCCGGCAGAGCTGGCAGAACATGCTATGGAAGATGCTGATCCAAAATGGGTTAGCAAAAAGTCTAAAGGCGATTTTATTATTGGCGGCGAAAACTTTGGTTGTGGCTCATCCCGTGAGCACGCCCCTATTGCGATTAAAGCTGCGGGAATCTCCGCGGTTATTGCTAAGTCTTACGCTCGCATCTTTTATCGCAACGCGATTAATATTGGCCTGCCAATCATGGAAAGCGTTGAAGCAGCAGAAGAAATTAAAGAAGGCGATAAGATTGAAGTTAACATTTCCAAAGGTGAAATTAAAAACCTGACTTCAAAGAAAACTTATCAAGCCCAGCCTTTCCCACCATTCATGCAAAAGTTGATCAAAGCTGGAGGGTTGATTAATTACTTGAAGAAGAAATAAAAAAGCCAAGCAAATTTGACCCTCTCATATAAAAAAAGTTATAATTAGACATGAAGAATAAACTCCTTCATCTGGCTCCATTTTTTGGCTGCTTATTATTACTAATTATTATTATGATAAATCTAAACAGCTGCAACACAGCTTCCAGAACAAAGGTTCAAGAAGTTACCACCACCCAGCCAAACACCAGCACAACAACAACTTCAAGCCCAACCACCACACTTGGACCAACCAGTGGTTGCTATATCGGCGCTTTTGTTAATGGACATAGCAACATCAACACTTTTGAAACCATGATTGGCAAAAATTTAGCAGTCAACATGTGGTACATCAATTGGGATTGTCCCTTCCCTAGCGCAGATTGCGACGTTGCCTTTAACGAAGGTGGCGTCCCCATGCTAACCTGGGAACCACACGAGAGAACGCTAGAATCTATCTCGGCCGGAGACTATGATCCATATATCACAACCTTTGCTCAGACAGCTAAAAGTTGGGAAAAACTAGTTTATATTCGCTTGGCCCACGAGATGAACGGCAACTGGTATGACTGGTCAGGCTTTAAAAGTGGCGGCACTTCTGGACCAGCAAAATATATAGCTGCTTGGCAGCATGTTCACGGCATCTTTCAAAGCGTTGGGGCCACTAATGTTAAATTTGTTTGGAACCCAAACCATGCCAGTATTCCCAATGAAACCTGGAATGAAGCAAATGATTATTATCCTGGAGATAGTTATGTTGATTGGATTGGCCTTGATGGCTATAACTGGGGAGGAGCAACTTGGACAGATTTTGACGGGGTTTTTGGGGCTATCTACACGACATTTACTTCTTATGATAAACCAATTGCTATCTGTGAATTTGCTTCCGCCCCTGGTGGCACCCCAGCTGCCAAAGCTAATTGGATCAGTGATGCTTTCTCAAAAATAAAAAACAACTATCCTAAAATAAAAATCTTTTGCTGGTTTAATATTAATAAAGAAAAGGACTGGCGAATAGATACTTCGAGTGAATCTGTTAATGCTTACAAAGAAGCTATTAGCGACGCTTATTTTCTAGAGACAAGGCCGACTGAGTAGTAATAGTCTCGAATTTTACCTGCCTGCCCTCCTTCGGCGGGTAAACCGGCAGGCAGGTCACAAATCATCAATCACGAATAAATACGAATATCTTTCACAAATCTCTTCTCTAATCCAAACGAATTAATCACGAATATATTTGAGGAATAATTGGAGAAAATTAGTGGGGATTCGCGAAAAGATTCGAGATTCAGTATTCGAGACCATTCGAGACCAGTGATTCGTGATGAAATTCGTGACTATAAATTTGAGACCACAACATCCCTACTCAAACTTCCAAATCGCCATATCATTATAACCACTGGCATTGAGACAATAACCAGTCGCTACCAAGCCAACGCCATCAGCATCAAGGGCTAAAGACTCAACACGACATTCATTACTATACTCAGGCCCAGTAAAGACAAAACCTGTGCCAGCTGGGCCAAATGATCGATCCAGCCGACCATCAGGAAAATATCTTGCCAAGAAAACAACGGCTCTCCCCTCTGCGTCTATACTTCCACCAGCAATAACAGCGTTACCTCTAGCATCAAAAACCACAGAAGCCCCACCATCATGACTCCCTCCCCCAGCAATATTATGAACCACCAGCAACCCTGTGCCATTAAAACTTAAATCACGGGAACCGTTTTCATTATATTTTAAAATTATCATGTCCGCATCCCCAGCTGTATTAGCGCTCCTGCCAACAACCCAAATTTTGCCACTGGGATCAATAGCAATTGCTGGCCCGACATCACCCTCAATCCCACCGGCAACTGCTCTTTCCACTAAAAATCCATCATCACTAAAAGAGGTATCTAGAGTTCCATTAGGGTTAAAGCGCCAAACTGGAATATTTGAATGTCCTTCGGGATTTCGGCCATAGCCAGCAAACAATAACCTTTCCTCGCTATCAACTGTAGCACACATCGCCCGCTCAGATGCATTTTCTCCAAGAGCATCAGAATGAACAACTATCCCATTATGATCTGGCCCAAAAGTTAGATCAAACTCCCCAGCCGGCGTAAAAACCCAAACTGCTAGGTCAGAATTTGTCCAACCATCAATCCCAGGCACACCTTCACTTGGACCAAGACTGCCGCCGCCAACAATTAGCCGCTCTGCTGAATCAAGGGCAATAGCATAGCCAGAATCATAACTATTAGCCCCAGCTGCATTGTTATGAGTTTGGAAACCACCAGCCCCAAAGGTCGTATCAAGCACTCCTTCTGGGGTATAGCGGCAAATTAACATATCGTATTCACCACCTGAACCTTGACTTCGTCCCGCAATAATAATTCTATCAGTAGAATCTAGGACCATATCCCAAGCATTATCTTGACGATCTGCTCCAGCAAAGTTATGGCCTAAAGCAAGGCCATCTGTGCCAAAAGATAAATTAGGGGTACCATTGGGAAGATAGCTCCAAATCGCTAAATCTTGCCCACCAGTACTACTAGAGGTTTGCCCAGCAATAAAGTAATTCCCTGCGGAATTAACCTTAATATCATAACCATAAACATGCTCACTCCCACCAGATGCTCCTTGATCCAACACAACCCCACCATCCCCAAAACTTTCATCAAGCACCCCACGGGCAATAGGCAAAGTAGTAGTAGTGGTGGTGGTGGTGGTGGTCGTCGTCGTAGTGGTCGTCGGTGTAGTAGTAGTTGTTGTTGCCCCAATCAAGGTGGTGGTCGGGGTTGTCACTCCACCAGCTAAAGTCGTTGAAGTCGGGATAATCGCTTCAATCCCAGCGGTGTCAACAACCTCTCCAGAACAGCTAATCATCCCAATCGCTACCAAAATCACTACAATTGCAATAAGGAAAATAAGTAAAACTTGTTTCTTCATGTTTAACTAAAACTCCTGATCATATAAGATAATTCTAGCAAACTCTATAGCATTACACAAAAGCCAAATTTACAAAAACCTAAAAAAATGGGTCATCGTGGAAACGAGTGGGTAAAAACGGCAGCATAAAGGCAGGAAACTATTGTTAAAACAAGAAAAAACAGGGATTAAGAGATCACAAAAACGGGGCAAGATTACAGCAGGTCAAAAAAACGAAGCTTGCTGGATGAATATCGGTTCCCCGGATTTCGTCCCAGAGCAACAATCAAGGGGATTTTTGGCGATTCAAAGGCTCGGATTATTCAAATGGAACGACGCCAAAAAAAACGGTTTGCGGTTGTTGCGGGGCGATCAATCACAGTTATTACGACAAGAAAACACGGCTGGTCAGAGACTTATCTGCCGGAGAGGCGCGTATATATATATAACGCAAGAAACAATTTAACAAATTAGATAAAAGCTGGTATAATATTCCTAGGGGGTGGAAATTATGCCAGTAAAATTCAGTCGCAAGATCGATGTTAAGAAGGTTGGTAAGCTTTATGCCAGAGAGAAAA
>JBDRMQ010000116.1:0-9242 GCA_043811955.1 bacterium
AGGTGATTTTTGGAAGCACTAATCTTGAATCATCCTTGATTTTCTGATATTCTAAGAGTTCGGATTTGTGGCCCCATCGTCTAGGGGTTAGGACACCAGCTTTTCAAGCTGAGAACCGGGGTTCGATTCCCCGTGGGGCTATTTTCTAATGTTCGCGGAGTATCAATTAAAGCGACATTTAGGGTTCTGTTTTCAAAATCTGCTTCAATTCGATCGATAAATAACCCGATTATTTCTCGTTTTTCCTCTGGTGTGCCATTTTCTGCCAGGGTTTGCTCATAATTTGTTAATTGAGCCTCGATTTCTTTTAGATCAATCGAAACCTCTTGATTTGGCAACTCGGCCATTGCTTGCTCAAGCCTGGCTTTCTCTTGCTCTTTTTCAAGAATATGTTTTCTTAGTGTGTCGCTAGCAATGCCTAGCCCTAAGTTAGCTACCAGGTTGTCTAGCTCCCCTTTGACGCGGCTCAGCTGTTGCTCATAGTTGGTTTTAATTGCTGAGCTATCACCTAACTGATCTTCAACCTCTTTTTTAATTCGCGCTGAAAGCTGTTTTAAGCGGTCTCTGGCGTTGTATTTGGACAGAATGAGGTTGATGATCGTATCTTCTACCCAATCCTTGTTAAAGCCTAAGGAATTCTCACAACTATGCTTTCCCTTACGGTGACGGTTTGAGCAAACATAGCTACTGCCTTTGCCCATCATCTTTGCACTGCAATGTTTGCAATAAAAAACATAGTTGAGTAGCCACCGTGAACCGATCGAGCGACGGCTTGGTGTAGTTCTTGGATCTCTTTTTCTGTTTAAGGCTTTCAACTTTTTAAATTCCTCACTTGATATTATTGCTGGGTGGGCGTGCTCGACTATTTGTAGTTCTTCTTGGCTTTTATTTTTCACTTTCCCCTCCTCACGCTTATAATCTTTATAGTTACGCCTGTTCCAATAATAAACGCCAGTATAAAGAGGATTATTGCATAAAGCTCGCACCGAGCTATCGCTCCATAATTCTGGTTTTTGTTGACCTAACCGAGGGAGATGACCATTTGTCAAAGTCGGTGATTTTAATCCTAGGTTGTTAAGGTGGTCTCTGATTTTGTCATAAGAGAGGCGTTCTTTTAATCGCAGGTCAACCAAAATGTATCTGGCCCATTGCCAAACAGGCTTGCCAAGCTCAAGGCCTTCATTTTTGAGCCAAACAGTTCTGAACTTGCGGCGACCTTCGCTGTCGCGCCCCATATCAACCTCGTGCCTCTCATACCCATAGATAGCTCGCCCACCGTTATGGAATGCCCAACCTAAATTATTATTCTCTGGTGATTTAGATTCTTCCCACCGTTGGTGGCAACTTTGCACCATTTTGCTTTCTGTCTTTCTTGAATTATCTATTGAGGAGGCTTCAGCATGGGTTTCGTTAATGCTTGTAGTCCAAAGCCTGGCAATCTGATCTTCTGGCGGTGGAGACAAGACAGGGATGACAACTACCCCATATTTTTGCAATTCTTTTTTTGTTTGCATTGCACGAAAGCGATTACGGAAAAATCGGCTTTCATCTTCAACCAAGATAAAATGAATAAAAGGCTCTTGTCGTCTATCATAAAACGGAGAATTCACGTTTCTGACATATTCAATCATTGCTAAGAATTCTTTTCTGTTTCTTAGCAAGCGATAAGCGGAGCGACCCTCTTCGGTGACGGTTTTAACAACTTCGATGTTATGAGTGCGGGTAAACTGGGCAATGTTTTCTGTTTGGGCAGGCAAGCTAATCCCTTTTTCCGCTTGCTTTTTTGAGCTCACCCTAACAAGGGCAATGGCTCGTTTGTTTTTGTAGAAATTTGACAAGAGAGAACCCCTTTGTTAGTCCTTCATCCATTGAACTGCATCCATTCCGGAGTTTTTGTTGATTCTAACTTGAACAAGAAAATGTTCTGTTTTTCTCTCTGAAGGAATATCCATATTCATTTGGTTTTTTGCCGCCCATTCGTTATCAAAAATAGCAACGCTGACATAGTTTTTATTGCTATATTTATTTCTAAAATATTCACCGAGAGAAAGTGCCTGTGCTTTTGTTGTTTTTGGGCTGACTATGAGTGTCATCCCAATCAAATTTGGTTCAATGTTTTGATAAAAAACTTTGTATTCTATGCCTGGCTTTTTGTTAAGCTGACTAATGGTTGTAGTAGGTATGAGTTTTAAGTATGACTCATGTTGGGTTTCTTTGTTTTTATCATAAGCATCCTTGATTGCGCCAATAATCAATATGCACACAAAAAGTATGCCGATCACAGTCCAAAAGCCTGGTTTTTTGTTATTCATTTTTGTTTCCGCCTTTTTTCATATTATTCGCTCCAATCAAATAAATAATAGTAACTGCCTATCTCTTCAGGAGAAATGCTGGTGGAAACATCAAAGCTGTTTGTCTCTCCGGCAGATAAATCGGTTCCGGTAATATAGGAAGATGAAATATTTATTACTTTTCCAGCACTATTTTTGCAGATAAAATATATTATTACGAATCTTGCGTTTGTGCTGCTATTGTTTCTAATTTCTCCTAAAAACTTGCGGTTCCCAGAGAAGTCAGTTGTTTCATTGATTGTGCCAATAACTTCAAGAGAGGCAGACGGATTTGAGGCTGCATGGGTGTTCCAATCAAGATCATATTCATAAGAGGCAACATCTGAAAAATCTGTTGAAGTGTTGACCCAAAAAGCCCCATATTCCCCAGGCCTTAGGCAAGAGCCAGTATCTATTCCTGAGCTGTTTAAAATCAATACTGTCCCGTTAATAAAAGTGCTATCAGTGTCAATAACAGAACCGCTAGCATTTTTCATGGTGATAGTGATTTCAACAAAAGAAACATTTCCCCCACTGTTGTTGATAATCTCCCCATAAAAATCCGCATTTCCAAAATAATCTTCTACTTTGTTAATGTTTCCCTTAATAATCACACTTCCGCTGGGCACGGTTGTAGTTGTGCTGGTCGATGTGCTAGTTGTTGAAGTAGTGCTTGTTGTGGTTGTGCTGGCGGGGGTTGCTGTTGTGGAAGTAGTCTCTTCCACCGAACTGGCTTCATTTTGGGCTGTTTGGCAACCTGTAATTAAAAAACTAGAAACTATCATGATAAGCAACAAAACATACTTTTTCATGTTTTCCTCTCCGTTTAATTTAAAAAGCCCTTTTGCACTTGTTGCAATAAAACTTGTTCTCTTTCATGGTCAATCCCCATAAGATTATTAATATTCCCAAGCCAAAGGCTGGAACAAAAAACAATCCTACAATTATCAGTATCCACCCTTGTGTTTTAAGTGGCCTTTTGGTATCTAGGTCTTTTCCATGACAAAAAGAACACTCAACGTTTGATAACACGTGGCTCTTTTCCTCCTCTTTGTTCTTATGCCGCCAGATATTATAGGCTACCAAGAGCGCGATCAGTAAAAAGAGAATGAGCATGTCAACACTTGTATTTCCTGTCATTTTTCCCTCCCTTATAACCAATTATGCACCAATATGCGTGTGGTGTCAAATAAATCCCGTCGGTGTAATAATTTTCTGCATATGACACTGAGCATACGATTAAAACTAGGTAAAAGGATAAAAGAGCTAAGAGCCAAAAAGGGTTATACCCAAGAAGACTTGGCAGACAAAAGTGGTTTAGCGTATAAACACATCCAAAGGCTGGAAGGGAAGACTCCCAATGCGGCCAAAATTGACACAATAGAAAAACTTGCCCAAGCTTTAGGGGTAAGCTGTTCAAAGCTGTTAGATTTCTGATTGCTTTTACCATTTCCTCTAGCGCACCATCTATTTTTAAACGCCTTTTATCCTTAAATTTTTATGTCAGATGGCTTAATTCCTTGGAATCCAAATAGCTTTTCCCATCTCAATGCCATTTCTTCAAGTGAAACATCATTTTTTATTTGTTTCTCGGGAAGCAAGCCAAGCTTTTGAACAAGGCTAACCATTTTGTCTATTAATTCAACTTGTAAACGAAGAGCCCCTATTTGTGCATTAAGATTATTGGTTCTTTCAGCTCGGTCTTTTAACTTCCAGATATCTTGATAGCTTTTAGCCATTTGAAGATAAAAAGTAATCCAAAGTGTTTTGGCTTCTTCGGTATAATGATTTGCAAGATGTTTAAGAATTGTGCGAAATTGTGCGCGAGATATTTTTAGCTCTGTGCAAATTTGACCAGACGTTCTGCCTTCAGCCAGCTTTTTCCCTATAACTAGGACATATTTTTTAATTTGGGCTTGGGTGCTCATTGGTTAAAATCCTCCTTCTTTTCAGATCGGCCACAAGCTTACGGCTTATGCACCGACAGATTATTGCGTCTAGGCGGGCTTTGGCTAAAGCTTCTATAACTAATGCCCGTTCAATCCTAATACTAATATCTTGATTATTATTCATTAGCATCAACTTCTTGATGACTTCTATAGTGGTTGTTATTTTTACCAGAGGTAGGTTGATTTTTTTCTATCTTAAATGGATATGGAATAGGTAAAATCCTAATTATTTCACTGGCTGTTTTATTCCTTTTATGTCGTAATCCTTTTTTATAAAGAATTAAGCCGTTGAGATGAAGTTCTATTAAAGCACCCGCTACTGGTTGTCTTGTCAGCCCAGCAACTCTCATAATTTGCCTATGTGAAGCAATTAGTCGATTTCCTGGGTGGACAGACTTTAATCTTTCAAGTGAACAGAGCGCAATATAAACTTTTAATTCACTGCCAGATAATATTTTTATCCATCCATTGTTAATGAGTGTATATAGCCCTTGTGATCTCTTGGGTTCGTTTTTGAAGTTTTGTTTATGATATGGACAGTTCTCTCTACCCAAACAAGACAAGGTTATGCTAGGAAGCGAATTACAAGCATATATGTTAGCCTTTTTTTGTGCGCTTTTAATACAACTTTTGATCTCTGCTTCTTTTAGGGGCATTACTTGTTCAGAATTAATTCGTAAGAGTATGTCTGTGACAGTTTCAAGCGGTTTGTTTTGCTTGTTGTATAATTCACATGCTAAAACGTAGAAACAAAGATTCCTTTTTCCAAATTCAATGCCATTCTCAATAAGTTTCATCAAGCAAGGCTTTTGCTCGTTTAGTGCAAGATTATATTTCGCAGAAATTCTTACTACCGATTCAAGAATTTTAGTTTTTTCTATTTCGCTTATATGTTGTATCATGTTTTGCCACATTTTCATTTGATTTCATCATAAGATTTTCGTATTTCTCACTAACTAACGAGGCAATAGCTTGCCCAACCATTTTTGTGATTGGATAGGCAATTGCTAGTTTCTTGCCGTTGGGTAATATCTTTTCCGGGTATACTAAGCGACAACCTAAGCCATCTGGTTTTGTGTAAACAGCTATATTCCCAACAAAAAACGATTGGTTTAAAACAAAAGAAGCAAAAGCAATCAGGCCATTTTGAGGCCTTACTGGTATTATTTGTATTTCTGAAATCATGATACCTTCTTTCATTTCCTACCTGTCTTTTTATTCATAAAAAAATCAGGTTTTTCAGGTTTTTCGTGTTTTATGAATATCTGTATTATCTTGCTTGATAGCCACATTTTAATTTGTTCTTATTAGTCGTTTTTCCTTAACTCAAATGCCATGTTCTTGTTTTTCACGCTTGGTGTTGCCTCCGATGCCTTTTCGGTTTGGGTTCTTGCCAAGTCGATAGCTGAATAGAGGGCAGGTCGTGTGTTCACAACGACGCACCCCCTGCTTATTTCCACCAGAACAATCGATACAATTAGCGCGGATAGCTTTGAGAGGGGTCAATTTTCCCATTTTTGCCACTTCCTTTCGAAAATAAAAAGGCTAGATTCCTTTGAACCTAGCCTAATTTAATCGGGAATGGCTGTCTAAACTTATAATGTCGACATTATAAGTTATCTATGTTTTTAGTTGATATTATGGCGTTTTTTGTATTTATGAATTCTTATATCATCGGCTGTTAAAGCCTCAAGTTTATCTGGCGTAATGCTTGGGCGTTCTAAGAACATCTGATACTCTTCTGCGATTTCTTTGTTTGATAACCCGTCTTTATGAAGCAAAAACAACTGGCCATCAAGGTGGTCACTCTTAGAGATTTTTTTGCGTTTGTTCTTTGGTTTTAGAAATCCCTGCACCTGATTTTTAATTTGATACTTCCAAGCATACTCAATTTCTTTACCATGAATATCTGGATAGAGGCGGAGAAGGATTTGACGCTCATTTACATCAAGTTCTTTTTTTGCCATTAGCTCATATCCTTTTGCAATAATTGATAAATGGCTGTTTGTTGAACCAAACTCGATCAAACTAGTCAGAAAAGGCATCCATCGGTCATCTAATCCAAATTTAATTTTTATCTTGTGCACTTCATAGTAATATTGCTTTGAAGGAGTTAGTTTCCCTGTTTCTATATAGAGATTCATTATTTGCTCGACGATAGACTCACAATTAACGCCAAGTAAATTTAGCTTTGTTTTGATGCTTTGTTTATGAAAAGCAAGAAAGTCTTCGGTAAATTTAAAATCAGGATTTTTTGCTCTTAATTTGTCTTGCCAATCTAGTGCCACTTGGTTTGGGCAAAATCCGTCTTTGGGAATTCCCCACTTATTTCTTATTTCTTTGGTATCATTTATAAAACCATCATTTATAAGTAAAGATTCAATCGTTTGCCTTATATGTTCACGCCTTCCTTCCAGCCTTTTTTTTCTTGCCTGGCTTCTCTTCTGCATTTTCTCCACTTCTTTTTTCGTTATGTTTCCCACATCTTCACCGCCTTTTATCTCATTTTATCATCTTAATTACTGATGTAGGAGGGGGGGGGTAGGTATCAAGAAAACGAAGTCGTTCATGGGTATTAAAATAGTATGTGCTACTTTTTGTTGGTTTTATTGATAAAACACCGTTTTGGTGTATAGAAGAGTGACTATCTGGTTTGCTATAATAATTGGGGTGAAAAAATGAGCATAAGATGTCATGTCGTTCCAGCTTTTTATCAGAATTACTTTGTGGTTTCAGATGATGGATGCTTTTGGCTTTATGACAAAGAAAAGTTGGTGAACAACGAAGCAGATTTAGCCATACCTTTAAAACCAGATAATTCATGTAAAATCCGCTCGATTCCGGCCACCCGTTCCGATTCATTCCGGCCAGCCATTCCGATCCATTCCGGCCGGTCATTCCGTTTGATTCCGGCCACCTGTTAGGCTGATTTGCAGCCCACCCTTCAAGGCAAAATCCTCAAATAAATGCCATGCTGACACCAGGAGGTGCTGTGCATGGCAAAAGAGAGGATTGGTATGAGGAAAATAAAAGAGGTGTTAAGGCTGAAATTTGAGAATGGGCTATCAATGAACAGTGCCGCGACTTGCTGCAGCCTTGGCCGCACCACGGCTCAAGAATACTTTCGCAGGTTTAGGGCGGCAGGGTTAACCTGGCCTCTGGCAGAGGAGATGACAGACGAAGCCATAGAAAAGCGCTTGTTCCCGGATATTGTCCCTGGCAAGAGCGGTAAGGAGCCTTTAAACTATGAATATCTGACTGAAGAGATGAGGCAGCCCAACGTTACTCTGGCAGTTTTATGGGAAGAATACAAGAAAGATCGGCCAGACGGCTATCAGTATAGCCAATTTTGCCAGTTGTACAGAAATTACTGTAAAACCCTTAATTACAGCATGCGTCAGGAGCATAAAGGCGGGGCAAAAACTTTTGCGGATTTTGGCGATGGGATCAAGCTGGTCAATCAAAACACAGGTGAACCGATTCCAACCAAATTGTTTATTTCTGTTTGGGGCGCTTCCAGCCTGACGTTTGCTAAGGCCTGTGTGGGTGAAGAATCTTTGGCTAATTGGATAGATGGCAGCATCTCGGCTTTTGAGTACGCTGGCTGTTGCTCCAAGGCGCTGGTTCCGGACAATCCCAAAGCAGTGGTAAGCCGCGCTTGCCGCTATGAGCCTCAATTAAACCCCACTTACGCGGAGTTTGCCAACCATTACAACATTGCAGTCTTTCCGGCCAGGCCCAATCACCCAAAAGACAAGGCCAAGGCAGAAAACGGGGTTAGGTTAGGCAAGCGCTATATCCTGGCCAAATTAAGAAAAAGGGTCTTTTATGACGTTAATGTTCTAAACTTGGCCATCCTGGAACTGCTGGAACAGCTTAACAGCAAAGAGATGAAGCGGCTCAAAAAGAGCCGCAAACAATTGTTTGAGATCTTGGACAAGCCCAATGCCCTGCCGCTGCCCAAAGAGCGCTATGAATTCGCCGACTGGAAAAGGGTCAGAGTTAACATTGATTATCATGTTTGCTTTGATGATCACTACTATTCAGTTCCATACACCCTTATTCGTCAGGAGCTGGAAATCAGAGCCAGCCGCAATGTTATTGAGGTTTACAGAAAAGGCCAGCGGGTTTGTTCGCATAAAAGAAGCTATCGGCAGCATGGCTACAGCACTAAGGCGGAACATATGCCGGAAGCTCACCGCCAGCATCTTGAATGGACACCTGGCAGGATCAGGGAGTGGGCGGCCAAGTCCGGTCCGGCGGTTAAGGAACTGGTTGACAAGATTATCCAGGCTCATAGGTTTCCCGAACAAGCTTACCGTTCCTGTTTAGGCGTTATTCGTCTGGCAGAGCGTTATGAGCCAGGCCGACTTAACAAGGCTTGTGCTAGAGCCTTGCTTTACCGGGTTGAAACCTATCAAGGGGTGAAAAATATCCTGGCTAGGGATTTGGACAAAGCAGATGAAGAGGCGAATCAGCCACTGTCTCGACCAATCCAGCATGAAAACATTCGAGGCCCAGGCTATTACCTGACGCCGCAAACATTGCCAGTCACCGTTAGTTAGGAGGAAAAACAAAATGATCAATGAACAGACAATACGCAAATTAAACGAGATGAGACTATTTGGTTTAGCCAAAGCTTTCGAGGAAAAAATCCAGCGCCCTGACCACCAAGACCTTTCCTTTGAAGAATTCTTTGGTTTGCTGGTAGATGAAGAGCATGTGTATCGCAGGAATCAGAAACAACGGCGGCTGCTGCAACTAGCCAAGCTGAAATTTCCGTCAGCTTGTCTGGAGAATATTGATTACAAGGCCAACAGACACTTAAGCAAAAGCAAAATCATCGCCTTGCAAAACAACGAGTGGCTTGGCAACCACCAAAACATTATTATTACCGGGCCAACAGGAGTTGGCAAAAGTTATTTGGCCTGTGCTTTTGGCCAATGGGCTTGCCGCCATGGCC
>JBDRMQ010000117.1:0-7003 GCA_043811955.1 bacterium
GCGCGAAGTTGCCCCGCATGTTATTCATCCGATTATTGAAAAAAGTATCTCAGCTCTTTACGAGGACCGTAAGACAGAAATTGGGGAGACCTACGACGATGAACTTCCCGGCTTTAAAGAGATTAAGACTGGTGGGGGGTATGACGATTACGAACGCTGGTAAATTAGATAGTAGAAAGCGGAGCACAGAACACAGGACATATGGGTCAGAGGAGACTAAAAAACTCGGCAGAAAAATTGGGCAGAAATTAAAACCGAATGATGTTGTTTGTTTGACTGGAGAGTTGGGGGCAGGAAAGACCACGCTGATACAGGGGATAGCAGCAGGGCTAGGGATTAGGGATTATGTTACTTCCCCCACTTTTATTATCATTAATGAATACCAGGGACGTTTGCCTTTTTTTCATTTTGATTTATATCGTCTAAATGATGTGGCTGAAATAGAGGATTTAGGAGTTGAAGAGTATTTTACGCGGGGAGGGGTTTGTGTGATTGAGTGGGCGGAGAAACTTGGGGCTTTAAAGCCAAAAAATTGTCAGGAGATTAAAATTGAGATTGTCTCTGATAATGAGAGGAAAATATGCGTGTTTTAGGTATTTCCAGCGCTACCAAAATAATATCAATCGGTTTGATTGATGACGACAAGGTTCTGATCAACCAGACTTTTGAAGATACCCACGCCGAAAAAATTATTCACTATATTAATGAGGCGGGAATTAAGCCTGATCAGCTTGAAGGTATAGCGGTTGCAGCTGGTCCTGGTTCATATTCTGGTCTGCGTGGTGGACTTGCTGCTGCAAAATCATTAGCCCAAACTTTAAATATTCCAATTGTTGGTGTGCCGACACTTGAGGCGATTGCTTATAATCAAATCAAAAAAGACGGAAGAGTTGCTGCTATTTCAGATGCGCGCTGGGATGAGTTTAATGTGGCTATTTTTGAGGTTAAAACTGGCCAGCTTAAACGTCTGACTGAGGATAAAGTTGTTAAAGAAAATGAGATTGATGATCAGGGTGCAGTGCGCGAATTTGGTCATCCTTATGGTGTTAATGTGGCAAAGTTAGGTTTAATAAAGCTCAAAGCCGGGCAAAAAGATGATCCGCTTACTCTTGTGCCAAACTATTCGCATATGCCAAATATTAGGGAGTATAATAAGTGACAATGAAAATTGTTGCTTTAGAAAAAAAAGATATTTCAACAGTTTATGAGATAGAAAAGCTCTCTTTTGTTGCGCCTAAGGCTGAATCTGTTTTTTCAGAAGACCAGCATAAATATTTGGTGGGAAAGGAAAAGGAAGAGGAGAAGGTTGTGGGATATATTGGGGTTGAGAAGATTGCAGGGGAAACCCACATTATTAATATGGCGGTTCATCCGGACTATCGCAGAAAAGGGGTTGGCAAAAAGTTGATTGAGGCTATTTTAAATGACAGTGATGTTTTTTTCTTAGAGGTTAGAATTTCAAATGTTGCTGCCCAAAAGCTTTACGAAAAGTTTGGCTTCAAAAATGTTGGCACGCGGAAAAAGTATTATCAGGATAATGGCGAAGACGCTTATATTATGAGGCGGGAAGTTGTTCCAATCCTTTAGCTAAGGTGTTAAAATTAACTTGTTATGGATGAACCAACAGTTTTTCATGTAATTTCTGATTTAACTAAAGGGAAAGATATCTCCTGCATTTTAATTGGGGGTTTTGCGGTTAACTATTACAAAGTCAGTCGCCAGACTGCCGATGTTGATTTTTTAATTACTGAAGAAGATTTTAAGAAGATAGGCAAGGCATTGGCAAGCGCTGGTTATCAGCAGGATTTTAGTCAAGAAAAAGTCTTTGTCCATTTCAAATCAAGCGACAAGCCCGCTTTGCTGGATATTGACTTCATGCTGGTGAGCAGGGAAACTTTTGCTGGAATGATGAAGGAGGGCAAATCAATTCAAATTGCAGGGCAAGACTTTGTTGTTCCCTCCCTTAATCATCTAGTCGCATTAAAGCTTCATTCGCTAAAACATAATTTTAAACTGCGAGAAAACAAGGATTTGCCGGATATAATTAGTTTAATTAAAGCTAATCAATTGGATTGCACGAGCCTTGAATTTAAGGAGCTTAGCTTGAAATATGGCACCGAAGAAATATATAAAAAAATATTGGAAAGGGTAGAATAAAAAATGAAAAAACTTGAATTGCCGATTATTTCTAGCCCATTGCCTGGAAAGAAACAACTCTCAATGGATGATTACCTAAGATTTGTCCGGTTTAACCTCCAATATACTTGTGATATAGAAGCTAGTAGAAAAACCAAGAAAGAATTGATGGTCAAAATCCCTTTTTCTATTAGACCAGCTAAATAAAAAACAAACAAATGCCAAACGACCAATTTCTGCCAAAGGCAGCTGCGCCTCAGGAGAAAAAAATGTCAAATAAAGGTAGATTATTAAAAGAATTAGAAAAACGAATCTTAGTCATGGATGGAGCCATGGGAACACAGCTGATGAATCAAGGGGTGCGGCCGGAAGAGTGTTTTGACGCGCAAAATATTTCAAATCCTGAGCGGGTGGAAAAAGTTCACCAAGCTTATATTGATGCAGGGACTGATATTATTGAGACCAATACTTTTGGCGCTAATAGAATTAAATTAGTTGATTATAAGCTTGATAAAAAAGTTGCCGAGATTAATATTGCGGCAGCCAAAATTGCTAGAAAAGTTGCTGGAGCAAAGCGATTTGTCTTGGGTTCTATGGGGCCATTGGGAAAACTTATCGATCCTCTTGGCGAGGTTACCTTTGACCAGGCCTATGAAGCCTTTGCCGAGCAGGCCAAGGCGCTTGAAGAGGGTGGGGTTGATGCCCTTATTATTGAGACTTTGTCTGACTTGCAAGAGATGCGCGCAGGTCTTATCGCGGCAAAAACTGTGACCAAACTACCTGTTATTTGCAGCATGACCTATGATGATGGGGAAAAGACTATTTATGGGACCTCGCCGGAAGTTGCGGCTGTTGTTTTGCAAGCACTTGGTGCAGATATCCTTTCGGCAAATTGTTCAACTGGGCCGGAAGGAATGCTGGCTGTGAGCAAGAAGCTATTAGCCGTGAGCTCTGTGCCTATCATGGTTATGCCCAATGCAGGGATGCCTGAGCTTGTTAACGACAAAGCGATTTATAAAATGACCCCGAAAACTTTTGCTAACTTTGCTAAGAAGTTTGCAAAGCTTGGGGTGAGGATTATTGGGGGATGCTGCGGAACTTCGCCGGAGCATATTGGGGAAGTATCCAAAACACTTAGGAACCGAGGCTTTCAGCCTCAGGTTCCTAAGGAACCGCGACGGGGAGGAGCAGGTCCCGTAAAATTTGCAAGTAGAAGTAGAGTTGTTGAGATTGAAGAAGGAAAACCCTTGCTTGTCGGCGAACGAATCAACCCGACTGGACGCAAGGTTTTTCAGGAAGAGATTCGCGAAGGAAAGACTAAAATTATTCGGGCAGAGGCTGTGGCGCAAACTAAAGCCAAGGCTGATCTTTTGGATGTCAATATTTCCACCCGTGATATTTCTGAATCTGAAGTCATGCATAACGCAGTTAAAATTGTTCAATCATCATCTGATCTTCCTTTTTCAATTGATAGTCCGAGTGTCCCAGCTCTTGAAGCAGGGCTTAAGGCTTTTTGTGGCAAGGCACTTCTTAATTCAGTCAATGGTAAAAAAGAGAGTTTGTCGAGAATTTTGCCGATCGCTAAAAAATATGGAGCGGCAATAATTGCTCTAACCCTTGATGAATCAGGTATGCCGCAAACAGCTGAACAGCGGTTTAAAGTTGCAGAAAGAATAGTTCAATTTGCCACAGAGGCAGGAATCCCGCGAGGTGAGATATTTATTGATAATTTAGTTATGACTGCTGGGGTGGGGATAAAAGATTGTTTAGAAGCAGTAAAAGCAATCGCGATCGTTAAGCAGCGCCTAGGAGTTAAAACTATTTTAGGGATTAGTAATGTCTCCCATGGTCTACCTGGTCGAGCAAAAATAAATGCTAAATATTTTCAGCTGGCTGTAACCTATGGACTAGATGCCGGGATTGTTGATGTAACTGATCTTGAAATGAAAAAAGTGCTTAAGGCAATTAAGGGAGGCAAGGCTGTGGGGAGAGAGAAGGCTTTGAAAGCCTTTAAGGCAGAGGTGAGCAGGGCGATTAAGTCTGGCAAACCTGCTGAGAAAAAGCGCGAAGCGAATATTTCTGAAATAAAATTTACTAGCTACAAGGATATTAAAGAAGCAGTAATTGACGGCGATCTTGAGTTAGTTACAACTCTAGTTGGACTGGCGCTGGCTAAAAAACGTAACCCGCAAAAAATTATTAATGAGGGGTTAGTGGCTGGGATGGAGGTTGTGGGTAAAAAGTTTTCTAAAAAAGAATATTTCCTGCCGCAAGTAATTGAGGCTGCTGAATCAATGAGCCGAGGGTTTGAACTTTGCAAAGCCAAGCTGCCAAAGGGGAAAACCAAAGCTGCTGGTAAGGTCATTTTAGCCACAGTTAAAGGGGACATTCACGACATTGGCAAAAATATTGTAAAGATGCTGCTGGAAAACCATGGCTTTATTGTCCTAGATCTTGGCAAAGATGTTGAGGCTAGCGAGATTGTCAAAGTTGCCAAAGCTGAAAAACCAAACGCGATTGCTCTTTCAGCTCTACTAACTACTACTATGGTTGAAATGGGAGTTGTTAATGATGAGCTCACTAAGGCAAAACTTAAAATTCCTCTCTTGGTTGGTGGTGCGGTGGTGACCAAGGGTTATGCTGACCGGATCGGTGCCGTCTACTCTATGGATGCGGTGGGGGCGGTGGCTCTTACGAAAAAGATAATGAAAGCTGCCTCAAAATAAGGTATAATAAAGTTATGTACCGCCCAGAAATCAAGGTTTTAGATTGTACCCTGCGTGATGGGGGCTTAATTAATGATCACTGCTTTGACGAAAAGTTTGTCAGGGCGGTTTTTCAAGCCACAGCCCTGGCCGGCATTGATTATGTTGAACTAGGCTATCGCGCTTCCAAAAAATCATTTTCTCCTGATAAATACGGTGATTGTAAGTTTTGTGACGAAGATTTTATTCGCAAAGTAACAGACGGTGTAGAGTCCAAGCCTAAAATATCAGTGATGGTTGATATTGGCCGGGTTGATTTAAATCAAATTCCTGAAAAGAAAGATAGTGTTGTTGATTTGGTTCGTGTTGCTTGTTATACCAAAGATGTTGATAAAGCTATCGAAATGGTCAAGTTTTTCCATGACAAAGGTTATGAAACCACTTGTAACATTATGGCTGTTTCAACAGCTCTCTTGCCTGATGTTGAAGAAGGGTTGCAGCAGCTCTCCGAGAGCCCGGTTGGAACTGTTTATGTAGTTGATAGTTTTGGTTCAATGTTTTCCGAGAAAATCCATTTTTTAACTAAATTGTATGGCCAATATATGTGGCCTAAGAAAAAAGAAGTTGGCATCCATGCCCACAATAATCAGCAATTGGGCTTTGCTAATACAATTGAAGCTATTCGCAAAGGTGCCAATTACCTAGACAGTACTATTTATGGGATTGGTCGAGGCGCAGGAAACTGTCCGACTGAATTACTCTTGTCTTTCCTGAAAAACCCAAAATTCAATCTGGAGCCGATACTGGAAGTGATTGAAAAAGAATTTCTTCCTTTGCGTGAAAAGATCGAGTGGGGGTATTTAATCCCTTACATGATTAGCGGCGTTTTGAACCAGCATCCGCGCGCAGCCATGGCACTGCGAGCTGGCCCTGACAAAGATAAGTACGCAAAATTTTACCGCGATTCTTATGTATGATTCTGAGTCAACATAAATAAATTTCACTTGGACGCCCCTCTTATTTGTTATAAAATACATTCGATAAAAGGAGGATCATTTTGTGAGAAGAATCCTCATAATTAGTTATTTGCTTATAGGGTTGTTGGGTGGTTTTATGGTAGGGGAGGTGCAAGCCCTTACTCTTGAGCAAAGCATTGCAATTGCCCTGAAGCAAAGCCCTGTTATCCTCAAAAAACAAGCAGAACTGCGGGCAGCTGAGGGCCAAGCCGGACAGATAGTGGCCAATTACCTGCCAAACCTTTCCCTTTCAGGTTCAATCGGCAAATATTATTCTGAGCCGCAGACTGTGCAGATTGCTATTGGCGGGGTTACCCAGGCTTACAGCTTTGGCATTGACGAGACGGCTGATACCAATTCTTATTCTGCTTCTCTCAGCCAGCTGGTTTTTGATGGCGGCGGTATGTTTGCTTCTTTTGGTATGGCCAGAAAGGGGCTTGAAGCTGCCAAACAAGAACTGCAAAAGACAGCTAATCAGGTAACGTTTGATGTTATCACCGCTTACAACAATGTTATCCTGGCGCAAAAATTGGTTGAATTGGGAGAGCAGTCCGTTGAAATGGCGGACAATCTGCTGGCGCAGGCAAATTCTACCCAAAGGTTGGGGATTGGAACAAAAGCGGATGTTTTGCGGGCCGCGGTCCAGCTGGCTAAGGCAGAGATGCAGTTGACGCAGGCAAAACAAAGCGTTGAATTGGCGCGAAATAATTTTAATAATATTTTAGGCAATGATCTTGATCAGGTGATTGACCTTGAGATTATTAACGATAGCTTAGAGCTGCTTACTATTTATGATTACAGAGAATTACTTAAAATAGCTTATGAAAACCAGCCTGCTTGGCGCCAGTTTATTTTGGCCAAAGAAGCAGCTCTTGATGAGGCGGCAATTGCCAAAGGGGCGTTTTTCCCCAGGGTTTCCTTAGTTGGCAACTATGAAGTTGGTTCGACTAAATATTCTAGTTATCAAAGCGATGTTAAAAATTGGAGCGCGGTGGCGGCTGCCACCTGGAATATTTTTGACGGGACAGCGACCTTTAACCGTTTAAAAGAGGCCGAGGCCAAAGCGCAGGTTAAGGAGTTGGAAGAGATTACTATCCGTCGCGCGGTGGCTGTTGAGGTCAAGAATGCCAATTTTAAATTAAAATC
>JBDRMQ010000118.1:0-10205 GCA_043811955.1 bacterium
GCCAGCAATGTAACGCAGTAGTGTAATGTTTGCGCCCCCAAAAGGGTGCAAGTTTTTCCCTACTTATCTCGATAATATAAGTAGAGAGAGACGAAATTAGCTTGCCCTTCGATAAGGCAGGCAAAAAAAAGGGAGGTGAAACAGTATGGTAGACGCATTTCAAGGACGAGTTGTTGACGCTTTGAACGATCAGGATATTCGTAACCAAGATTTGTTAGATTCAGTTCTAACAGCTGCTAACGAGATTTCTGACAACGACGCAGTTTCTGACGTTACCCTTGACGGTAACCCAGAGACAATTACCCACGAAGATGGATCTATAGAAGAAGGACGCGAAGCAGGTTCTATTCAGTGGGGCGGCAAAGAAGCATCACTCCAGGGAACTGGTGGTGTTGCCCTTCTTGAGTTCGCAAAAGATTCAATTCAAACTGCAGTCTCTAACATTTCAGGTGTTGGGACTAGCCAAATTCAAGCCAGAAAGATTGCTGAACGTAAGTTCACGTCTTAAAATTAAAGGCGGCCCCCTCCACAAGAGGGGGTCAGCTCTTTTAGAACGCTAGAAACTAGCTTTGTAAAAGGGAAATTAAAAATAAACTTAAGGAGGTAAACAAAAATGGTAGCAGATCCATCAATTGCCAGGACCCTGTTCCCGGAGGTCGGAACTAATTTTGCTAATATTAGTCGTAATGAGGTGACTGATTTCTATAGCGGTTTTAAGTCTTCTCTGGCAGATGTTATGGGGATGTTAACAGATGAAGGTTCTGACCTTGAAGTGGGCGGTTATCGCATTGCTGCAGACCAAAAGAATGGTTCTGCCGGGACATATTTATTGAACGAGTGGTTATCTGAACAAGAGTTTATCTTCTCACAACTTTTAGAATCTTATAAATTCCAACAAAATCTTGAAAACAAGATCAATAACTTTTCTTTCTCATAAAAATTAGCTATGTATCAAAATAAGTACGCCCACGTTAATAGTTTAGCCCTGCTTAAAAGCAGCAAACCTCGCAAGGGGTTTATTGCTCAAGGGCCGGACCTCGCAAATTTTATTACAGGTGATGATGATATCAAACTCATGGCTAACTTTGGCCTGGAGATGAGAAAATTCCTGCCTGACTTTGAACAATTAATGTATGCGGGAAAGATGTTGGGAACAGCCGGGGATGTTCACATGGAGCATGGCGGAGGGACTACCTACGTAACAGATGAATGGTGGGATGCCTTTAATGAGTATGGTATTGCTGTTGAGGATCTTCCGGAAGAAGGGGCTGCGGAAGGGCATCAATACCAAATTCTAGCAGGGGTTAGGGATTATGATGGTGATGGTTTAATTACTAACGCTGATACTATTGCTTGGTATGAAGAAGGGGTCCCTGATGGTGACGGGTTGGCTGATTTTCGTGGTTCTTTTTTAAACGATAGGTCGATTTTTAATGAAGATGGTGACGTTGTTAATGCCCGCAAACGTTGGATTTCTGGCCAGCATCACCGGGTTGGTCGCTATACGCCGTTTGGCTCAGAAGATGAAATTGGGGTGGCTGGTGCCGGGTTGTTGGGTGGTTTTAGAAATATTAAGGATGTTGTTAATGCTTCGGATTGGAACCATATTAACCGCAAAAATGGCAGTGGAGTAGATGCCCAATCTGAGCGGCTGGTTAACCGATCATATTTTATTGCCCCTAGTGAATACAGTGATTTTGATTTCTTAGGGGACATTGTGGCCAGCTGGTCAGATATTGATGCTTTGCTGGCCAGGCCAGAATTTGAAGGTAAAAGCTTTTACCAGATCATTATGGACCCGGCTAAAGCTTATCAGCGTTTAAGTGGCCGCGATGCAGCTTTGCTTATTGCAGGTATGTATGAGTCGCGTGAACGGGCCTGGATGTGTATGACCGAGGTTTTTGGCGACGTGACAGATACCAGGAATGATGATGCGATGATGGAGGTAATTGATTCATTTGTGATGGGGAATAACCCTTACATGAACCACCATGCCTTATCTTTGTTCCCGATGTTCCTCTACATGCAGCACTCTTTCCAAAATAGAGTTAGTATGTTTTATGAGCAGGCTCGCGCCTATGATGGCTCGGCCATTGGTTGGAATAAATCTGTTCTTGATGAAGAGCGGTTTTTGGAGTTTGCTGAGTGGATGGGTGGGACAACATATGGAGTAGACCCTGATGATTATGATGATATAGAAAATCCTGGAGCGCTTTATGATTATCGAGATAGTTTAGGTGAAGGAACTGCCGCTTATAATGCGGTTAATCAATTAATTGACAAATGGTTTGGTGCTTCTGATGTTGAAAATGAGCGACCTCTTTGGGAAGGCTATGGCCAAGATTTAGCGGCTGGGCGTTGGGTTAATGTTAGAAACTTTACGTTAGAAAGTGATGATAGAGAAACAGTTGATTGGGTTTGGGAATATGATCTTGAAGCTGGTTCTCCTAGCTATGCTTGGGACCGCAAGTGGAGTAAGGAGCGAATGTATTTTTCAACAGATCGACCGGTTGATTTAACTGATCGTGATGGCGAAGCTGATGGGTCCCGGGCTGCTAATAACGGCAATAATTGGCGCAGAGTTGTGGACTGGACAAACTTGCACCAGTCGGTTTATGGCGACCAGAGCAAAATGAGCACTTTATTTCGTGGAGGAGTTCACCCTAACTATCTAGCTCCCCAATTTTCACGTCTAAATTACAACGAAACTGTTATGGGCCAGCCCTTTGGTGAAAACTGGGCTGTTCATGGGGTGGGGATGTTCCTTAAATGGGGTGAGGGGATGGATATTATCCGGGTTATGGAACGCAATGCCCACAAAAGAGTGGCCAGTGCTGCCTTTAAGCAGGATAAGACTAATTATTACGAGCGAAAAGAAGAGCTGGAATTAGAAGAGGCGATGGAAGAAAAGATTGCGATGAAGCTGATGATGAAGAGACGGGCTGAGCGCAAGAAGATGGAGAAAGGGAAAGCTAAGCCTAAATCTTCTGGGACGAAACAATCCAGTGGATCAAGTAAAAGGCAGGATCCAGGGGCGCTTAAGGGTTCCAAAAAATATGCCCAAAGAATGCAAAAGTTTAGACAAAGGCTTTTGCGTGCCTCAAGTAAGCGTAAAGCCTGGCTAAAAAAGACCAAAGAAGCTAATAAATAATCGCCCTGATTTTCCTCGCAAAAGTAGCAAAAACATGCAAGTTTTCACCCCCTCAACCCGATATATATTATAGGAGATACTATGACTAATGATCTTGGCTTAAATATGTCTTTTTCTCTAAATAGGGAAAATGCTGTGCGCAGCAGGCAGCCTGGCCGCGAAGCAATTCCCCAAGAACAAGCTCAAGCCCAGGCGATGCAAATGCAAGAAGGGCAAGAGGTAAATCGTGAATCTGGTCTGCGCTGGAACATTGAGGATGGTTCTGTTGATGAAGGTCGCCGTGATAGTTTGGATATGGAACTAGCCCATGATACCGTCGCTATTGGTCACACAACAGTTGTTACTCCTCAGGCAGTCAGGTCGCCGCAAGCAGCCAGAAGTGTCCGTCAGCAAATCCAAGAAAGATTTACCAACCTTTATGAACAGACTTATGCCAACTGTTTTCACCACAATCGCCTGGTTGCCCGCGTTGCAGAATTTACAGTCGGTAATATTTTAGAACAACTTGGTCGGGTGGGGATGTCTCCTGAAGAATTATCTGGGATAAGGGACAGGGTTCGGACACAATTGACCGAACAGTTGCACACCAACATGGAGCAGGTGGCTTATGACTCAGCCATGATGGAGATTGTAGCATGAGTAAGAAAAAATCAGCCCAAAAGAAATTAATTAATGAACTCCGTAAACAACTTTTTACCCAAGCTGAGCGGTTGGGTGTTCGTGACCAGTATACGCCGATTGTCCTGGAAGAATTAAATCTTGATGCTGTTAAAAAAATCTTAACCGAGTTTTATATGGAGCGGTCTAATATTGAGTATGAATTAAGTATGATGGGATCTAACAAAAGAGAGAGCCTGATCAAGCTGGAGCGGCTCAATGTTTATATCCGTAAAGCTGAGGCCATGGTGGAGCGGCAAGACAAAAAGATTGAAAAATTATTGGATGGGAATGTCGGCGACCAAAAGACAACCCTGTGGGCGCTTAAGAAACGTTACAAATCACAAGACAAAAAGCGTATCCAGGCGGCGGTTTAAGGAGTATGAATAAGATGAAGCTTTCAGCCTGCTTAATAGTTAAAAATGAAGCTTTGATGCTAGAGAAGACTTTGCCAACTCTTAGCCAGTATGCAGATGAAATTATTTTAGTTGATACTGGGTCGAGCGATGAAACAATTGCTGTAGCTAAAAAGTATGGCGCAAAAGTTTCTTCTTTTGCTTGGATAGATGATTTTGCAGCTGCCAGGAATGAATCATTAAAATTAGCCACTGGAGATTGGATTCTTTGGATTGATGCCGATGAGTATCTTAAAGAGGAAGATCTGGAAACCTTAAAGAAAGCTATTGCCGAAACAAAAGGGAAGGCCTTAAGTTTGTCCTTGTATGAGTCAGCCCTGGGCCTGTGCGAAACAAATAATGGATACAAACGGGTAAAACTTTTTAAGAACAATTGCGGTTTCCGTTTTGTCCGGCCGATTAATGAGCAACTAGTTGATGCAGAAAGCAAAATCGTTAATGGCCCTGGGATCCCGGCTTCTATTTATCATTGGGGCAAGAACCTTGAGCAGGAAAGAATGACAGCCAAAAGAAAACGTTACATAAAACTTTATTCGGCAGCCCTGGAGCGGGAACCATCTGATGCTCATTTGCACTTTTTGCTGGCCATGAATTTAGAAGAAGAAAAGATGTATGCAGAGGCTTTGCTGCACTATCGAAAAAGTTATGAATTAGCCGGCAACCTTGAGATTGCCCGGCAAGCTCTGGAGAAAAAGTCCAGCCTGCTTTTGCGCCTGAAAAAAATAAAAGAAGCTGCGAGTGTTGCCGGCAAGCTGATGAAAATTCACTCTGACAGTATCCAGGCCCGCACTGTTTATGCCAGCATCTTTTTAGTAACAGGGAAAGTAGATGCAGCGATTGAGGCTTTGACAGAAGCGCTCAATATTAGAAATGAAGCAAGCGTTAATAACTGTTATCAAAATGTGGCTATGCCTAATTTTCTTTTAGGTAAAGCTTATCAACTTAAGGGAGAAGAGGAGTTGGCTAAGGCTTGTTTTGCAAAAGCAAACGAGATTTGCCCAACTCTTTGTGGAGCAAACTAACTATGGGTATTGAAGTAAACCAACAACAAATGGGGATTGCCGCCAACATCTCGGCCGCAGAAGGGCTTGAATCAGTTGTCCGGTCGGAGCTTGAGCGGCAAACTGATACTGAGAATGCGACTAAAGTCAGCGAAAATATTCTGCAAAAAGCGATTGAAGGCAAGCGCGGCAATCTGGGGACCCAGATAATTGCCGGGTTGGCTGCCAAACTGGTTTCCAAAATGCCGACTATGAAATTGACTAAGAATTTGGAACAAGAGTTTAAATCTATGTTAAACCCAGAGCAAGAGAGTACTCAAGACTCAATTGATATTAGTAATCCTGTTTCAAGATTGGTCAAGGCCCAGAATAAGAAACAACAAAGCCAACAGGGCGGTTCCCAATTTGGCGATGGTGGTGAAGGGGAAGAAGCAAAGCCTGAGGTTGGGATAAAAGAATATATTGGGGCCTACTCCCAGTTGCTGGTTAATGGTGGCAATGAGGTCAAAAAGAAATTAGAGAACATTGAATCTCAATTGCTTGATGACCACGGGATCTCCCTTAAAGACTTGCAAGATGTAAAGGGGAAGGTTGCCCATTCATTGCGCACCGATGTCTTAAAACAGATTAAGAATGCTTACTTAAAGCAGGTCCTCTCCAGTGGTAAATCCCTAGAAGGCTTAATGGCCAAGAGAGAGGTTGCTAGCTTTATTGATTATGCCTTTATGAATGATGCTTTGGGTGGTTTTGATTTTGGCGGACTTGAGGGGAATCTTCAAGGGGCGGTTGACAAGGTTAAGGCAGAGACTGGTCAAGAGCTTAAAGAGTTTGTTGAGGATGCGCTTACCCACGAAGTTATGAAAAAGGCCATGGGGGATGAAACTGGTGAGGTTGAAAAAGAGATTGAGTCCCTGCTTAAATTAGGGCAAAAAGTTGGTTTTGATATTGAGGGTTTTGTAGCTAAAATCCCACAGATGAAAGATGACTTAGGGCTTAACCCTGTTGTTACTTTTGAGTTTGCCGGAGCAGAAGGTAGTGCTTACGGTGAACAGAAAGAGAAAAAACGTTATCAATATACGCTTGAGGATGAAAAGGATGTTTTAATTGATAAATTGAGGGCGCTTTATTTACGGCGGGCAGTTTACGGTGACGTGAGGACTGTTCTTGAGACCCAATTTAAGATGATCAAACTTAAAAATGGTCTAATTAAATTGGGGGTCAAAAACTTTGATGAAGTTGTTGATGAGGGCCGGGCCCTGGCTAAGGTTAAATTAATGGATATGTTGCGCGAGGGCTTTGAAGAGCGGGCAACTTATGCCAAATTAGCTGGACCAGCCTATACCATGACTGAGAAAAAGATCAAAACAGTTTTAAAGAATTTGGAAAAGGTTGGTGTCACTCTTTCGGCCGGTGAACTAAACAGGGTCCGTGATAAGGCCAATGACCTGATGCTGCGTGAAGCTGACCAGGAGCTCTCACTTGTCAAGGCTGCGATTGCTTCTCGGGGCGAGATTAAGTATCTAACCTCAAAGAGGAAGACGCTTGAGGGGATTTTAGAGCGGGTAGCGCTTGAGTCCCATTTACAAGTGCCGGGACATGAGTTAGAATTGTCTATTAAGGAAGCTTGTTAATAAGGAGGGATAAATTATGGACGTAGGAGCACTAGGTGGAGCTGGTGGGGCAGGTAGAGCAGAAGAAGCGGGTGGTGGTTTTGGGGAAACACAGCAGATTGTTCGTGATATTTTCCAGCAACTGGAAGAGTTTAAAACAGCAACAGATAAAGAGATGAGGGAAGCATCTTTGCAGCGGATTCAGGAAGATCTTGAAAGATTGCAAAATGGGATGGGCCATATGCAAGGTGTAATATCAAGGTCAGTTGATGATATCCAAAGTAGTTTGGATTCTGCTCGGATCTCTGGCAGTCCGAATGAAGCGGGGACGCTGGACCAACTTCAACTTCAGCTTGATCAGCTAAGGCAACAACTTGGTGGAACGCCGGTTTAAAGATCCTATAACATGAAGCAGAAGGGCGCAAAGCCTTCTTGGAGTATCTTGCCGCCTGATTTGATGCAATCCTTGCTTGAGGAAACAAAGGCCAAAGGTTGGCAAAAGGCTATTCTCTCCTCAAAAAACAAAAAAATCCGCGATATCTATCTATTTACAGATTCACCTGCTCGCGCTGACGGCAGCTTTTATCTCTCCTTAACTCCAGAAAGTCGAGTTTTAGACCTGGGAGCTGGACTTGGCTCATATGCTTTTGCCCTGGCTCCCCGTGTGGCCAGTGTAGTTGCGGCTGACGCAACCCTTGAATCTCTTGAGTTTATTAAGCTCCGAGCCAGTCAAGATAAGGTTAACAACCTAACCACAGTCCAAATTGAACCACTTGATTATGCAAAGCTCCCTTTTCCAGACCAATCGTTTGATGCCATTATTATGAATGGGGTGCTGGAGTGGGTTGGCTCATACGTAGAGACCGATGACCCACTCCGTCTACAGGAGAATTGTTTGCGAGAGGTTAGACGGGTTCTCAAACCTTTTGGCGAGCTTTGGCTCGGGATTGAGAACCGGTTTGGTCGGCGTTACTTTAATGGGGCGCCTGACGACCACTTAAAATATTATCAAGGTTCAAAAATTGCCTACACAACTATTGTGCCGCGCTTTGTGGCTAATTTAATCACTAGGAAAAAACTGGGGCAGCCGTACCGGACTTATACCCACTCGCTGCCTGGCTATAAGCGATTGTTGAAAAGGACGGGTTTTAAAGAGACACAATTTTTCTATCCAGATCCTGATTATCGAGCTGTGGCTGTTAAGATTACACCAATTGAGAGCAAGGCTGTAGTCAACCCAATTTTTTGTGATTCCTATTTTATTCTAGGCAGGGGCGGGCAATGATCCCTTTTGTAGAAAAATATTTACTAAAGAATTGGTCGAGTTTTGAGCTTGGCAGGCAACCAAAAGCTTTGATCTTTACCAAGTTTGCTGATCGAGGTATTAGGGCTACCCAAGTTGGGGTTGTTTCCTTTTTGGTAAAAGGTGTTTATCCCCATTTAGAAAAACCTCTTCTAATCGTGCGCATACCCCGTTATCCTCAAAATCAACAAGCGTGTTTATCTCTGGAAAATGAGACAAAAAACCTCTTGCTTATTTCGAGCAAACTCTCTGGAGCTAAGGTACCGAAAGTTGTTTTCTTTGAAAAGATAAATTCTTCGCCTGTTTTAGGAATCTCGTATTTGGCTGGTTCACCTTTAAGCCAGAGGATCCTTTCTAAGAATATTTTAAAGGATTATGTTGGCAATTTTGGGCTGGCTTTTTCTTGGTTAATTGGGTTTCAAAAGGGCTTTGGGGCAGGGGAAGCTGTTCTGCTTAATGATCTTATTGACCAGGTTATCAGGGATTATGTCCAGGTCTTTCCTCAAAACGGTTCAGAGCGTAGAAATTATTTTGGCAAGATTAAGTTAGCTGCAGAACAATTTAAAGAGGTGAAGATTTCTCTTTTTCCCCAGCATGGTGATTTTCACACTGATAATATTTTTACGCAAGCTGGCCAGATTTCCGGGGTGGTTGATTGGGAAGATTTTAGTGACGCTGGGATTCCAGGATTTGATGTTTTTCATTTTATCAGGACCTATTTTGAAGCGCTTTTTGATTATTTTACTAAGGCTTTAGATATTAAAGCGATCAAGGCCCTGGCCCAAGGCCCTGATTCATTGGCAGTTGTTGCCGCTACCTTAAAAAATTACTGCCAATCAATTGCCCTTTCCCCGGAACTTGAAAAAATATTAATCCCGCTCTATTTGGTCCAGTCAGCCACAATTGCTGGCTCAGCCCATAAGCAAGCAACCAGAGCCCTAAAGCGGCTCGAAGTTCTCTTAAAACTTGAGATTATGGGGGTCGCGGATCTTGTTAGTCAGATGAGCGTTTTAAATTATGGTGATTTGTATAAGACAGCTTTGGCTAATAAGGATGAGCAGTTAGCCAACTTATGTCGCGAAGAGATTAAAAAGATCAGCCTTAAAGGATCTCGCTAAGCTTAACTTTTCCCTCGTACAAGGCTTTCCCAACAATACAACCTTCAGAACCAGTTTCTTTAAGCTTAGTAATATCGTCAGCCGTAGCTACGCCACCTGAGGCAATGACCGGGACCCCAACTGCGGCAATGAAATTTTTAATCCCTTCAAAGTTTGGCCCGGTCAGCATGCCGTCACGACTGATTTCTGTATAAATAAATCTTTTGACCCCAAGTTCAATCGCTTCTTTGGCCAGGGTAACCGTATCTTTTTTGGAAATTTTGGTCCAACCGTTAGTAGCTGCTTTTCCGTCTTTAGCGTCAATGGCTACGGCAATATGTTCGCCAAACTGCTGGCAGTAAACAGCCAGGGTATTGGGGTTTTGCACAGCTGTGGTCCCTAAAATTACCCGGTCAATTCCAGCCTCAATTAATTCTTGGATCAATTCTTTGGTCCGGATGCCGCCACCGGCTTGGATGAAGAGGCCGGTCTTTTGGATGATTGTTTTGATGATCTTAATATTTTTGGGGATGCCAGTCCTGGCTCCGTCAAGGTCAACTACGTGGATCCTCTCTGCACCTTCGCTTTTCCAGCGCAAGGCAATTTCTACCGGGTCTTTGGCATAAACAGTTTCTGCGTCATACCGACCTTGTTTCAGTCGGACACATTTGCCGTTTAATATATCTATTGCAGGTATTACTTCAAACATAATTTACCAAAATTCCTGATAATTTTTAAACCTGTCTCACCGCTTTTTTCCGGGTGGAACTGGATCCCATAAACATTATCTTTCCAGATAGCTGAAACAAATTCCAGGCCATAATCAGTCTTGCTGGCAATAACAGAGTCATCGGTTGGTACAACGTAATAGGAATGAGCAAAGTATACCATATTTCCATTTTCAATTCCTTCAAAGATTGGGGCTGGCTTTTTAATTAGCAGCCTGTTCCAACCCATGTGGGGCACGCTG
>JBDRMQ010000119.1:0-3462 GCA_043811955.1 bacterium
TCTTCCCCTTCCACCGTCCCAACATAAACCAGCCTGCGGTCGCAAGCCCCTGAAAAGTATACGCAATTAAAAAAGCATACCAGATACCACCCAGGCCAACTGTCTTAGCCAGAAAAACAGCCAAAGGGATTTGGATAACCCACAAAGCTAAAAAGGTAATAACTAACGGCGAAATAGTATCCCCGGCTCCAGACAGTGCCCTGCCCAAAATCAAGCCAAGCGCGATAAAAACATAGCCGGGCGAAGCAATTTTAAGGAAATCTGCGCCAATCCTGATAACATCAGCATTATTATTAAATCCCATAATTATATAAGGGGCAAAAAGAACAAACACGGCTGTCATAAATAACATAAAAATAACGTAGTAAGCAGTCGCTGTCCAGGCGCTGGCAACTGCCCGCGCCGGCTGACCAGCCCCTAAATTCTGCCCAACCAGTGTTCCGGCTGCCATGCCCAATGCGAAACCCGGCATCATGGCCAACATATGCAAACGCATCCCAACCCCAAAAGCAGCCACTGCAGTAGTGCCAAATTTAGCTACAACAGTAATCAAAACAATGCCCAGGAAACCCCGCAGGACCATTTGGAACGAAGCCGGGATGCCAATTTTTAAGATTGTCCACATCTTAGCTAAATCTATGTTAAAGTCTTTTAAGCGGACATGGATCCTAGAGCGGCCTTTAAGCAAAATCTCCAAGGCGATTACCGAGCCTATAACCTCGGCCAGAACAGTCCCCAGCGCCGCTCCATTTACCCCCAAGCGAGGAAAAGGGCCAAGGCCAAAGATAAGCAAAGGGTCAAGCACTATATTAATTAAAGTCGTCGCCAGTAAAATTATCATGGGTGTGGCGGCATCCCCCGCCCCCTGCAGAATAGCTGAAATCAAGAACATGTAAAACATTACAATTACACCAAGAAATAATATCCTCATATAACCTGTGCCAAGCAACAAGACTTCTGGATCAGCCCCTAAAATCTTGAGCAACCAGGGGGAAAGCCAATAACCAAGGGCGGCAAAAAGGATAGACCCAATCGCCCCCATAATCAATGACTGCATGGCAATATTGTCTGCTTTAGGCCGATCTTTTTCACCAATCGCCCTGGCAATCAGCGCGGTTGTCCCCACACCCAGCCCGATCAGGACAAACATCACGATCATTAAGACAGAACCGCTCATGGAAACAGCAGCTAAGGCCGCTGGGCCAAGTTTGCCCACCCAGATCATATCAACAATGTTAAAAGCAGCCTGCATCATATTGCTGATCATCATGGGGACCGCTAAAATCCACAAATTCTTGCCAATAGATCCTTGAGTTAGGTCCCGCTCTTTTTGAAATTTATTAAACAGACGTTTAATCATAATTAATCCGCTATGTTATAATAACATAATGAAAAGGTTCGGCCTAGGCTTCTTAATGCTCTTGTCTGCCCTATTAACTAACAGCTTTGCTTTTCCTTCCGCAGAGCTTCAGGCTCTTTGGGACATTGACCAAGAAAAAGTTGATACTGTTATTTTAAGAACTTACCAAAAAGAAAACATTACGGTTAAAGAACTTTGTTATTTTAGCCGGGAATACGCCGGCAGCCCCTCTCGTATTTTTGGGTATTACTGCTATCCCAGCCAGAGCAAAAAGCCCCTGCCGGCAATTTTGCTTGTCCATGGCGGAGGCGGCAGCGCCAATCTGGGCAACACCATTGAGTGGGCAAAAAGAGGCTACGTTGTTATGTCGATTGACCTGCCAGGCAAAGGTGACCAAAGGGCAAACTCAAGATCAACCGGCCCTGATATGACTGTCCCGGCACTGCTCTGCACCTCTCCAAGCCCAGTCCATAATTATTTAATCTTTGCTGTAGCTGCTACCCGCAATGCTATCACCTGCCTAACCCAGCAGGAAGAAGTTGATCCAGAGCGAATCGGTATGGTCGGGCTTTCTTGGGGCGGAGTTATCACCTTGCTTACCAATGGCCAAGATAAAAGGCTAAAAACAGCGGTCAATATTTTTGGCGCAGGCTATATTCCTGAAGGCTGTACTTGGCAAAAAAGATTTGACAACAAGTCAGAGGCAGATCTTCAAAAATGGTACACGTACCTTGACCCTAAAAACTTTTTAGAGAGCCAGCACGCGCCAATCCTCTTTGTTACCGGCACCAATGATCACTGCTATTATTTGCCAACTTTCCAAAAAAGCTATGCAAAAGTCAATGTCCCCAAAAAAATATACCTGGTCCCTAATTTACGCCATCAATTTCGCTTTGATACTCAAAAAGTTGTCTGGCAGTGGCTGGATAACAAACTAAAAGCTGCGGAAGACTTTCCGGAGATCAACTTATTACAGGCCTTTAAAAGGAACGAAAAGCTCATCATTCCGGTTACTGTTCAAAGCAGCTGTAAAGTGGAAAAAGTTGTTCTTTACTATGCTCAAGGATCGCCCAGCCGTTTTACCAAACGAGTCTGGACAGCCTTGCCGGCTTATTATGAGGATGGTGTCTACTATTTTGGGCTGAAACCAGAATTAATCGCACCAGAAATGATGTTTTATATCACAGCCTTTGATGAAAAAAACGGGGCAAGTTCTACCCCTGTCAGTTCTGTTTTTACGGTTAATCTTGGTGAAAGCAAGAAAACCTTTGCCCTCTCTTCGCCAATTGACCGCATAAACTCGCATGGAAAACCTTTGCGGATAATTGGGGTCGGTAATTTAGATAATTCCGCTTGGATCAATTTTTCCAAGAAAGACAATAGTTATTATTTAATAGAAGGAAAAAGCAAGCTTGACGAAAGTTAAATTTTAATTGTTTGAAAGTTGTCGATGAATTGCCCGGGCCGCCACTTTCCCATCACCCATGGCAGAAATAACAGTTGCCGCCCCACGGACAATGTCGCCACCTGCATAGACCCCTTTAATTGAAGTCGCTCCCTCTGGAGTAACTATAACTCCACCCCAGCGTTCAGTTCGGAGTGAAGGAGTTCGAAGAGGGATGAGTGGGTTGGGAGAATTACCAATCGCACAAACAACAGTATCAACTGGAATATCAAATACTTCTCCCTCAATAGGGACTGGCCGACACCTGCCAGAGGAATCAGGCTCACCAAGTTTCATCTGCTGACACTTTGCGTTGCAGACCCAGCCGTTATTATCAGCCAAATATTCAAGCGGAAGTGCTAAATTTTTAAAGATAATACCCTCGTCCTCAGCATGATGGATCTCTTCTTTCCTGGCCGGCATTTCAGCTTTGGTGCGACGATAAATAAGAAAGACCTCTTCTGCTCCCAAGCGCAAAGAAACCCTGGCCGCATCCATGGCCACATTTCCCCCACCAATAACAGCAACTTTTTTGCCAATTTTAATTGGGGTCAAACTGTCTGGAAATTGCCAAGCCTTCATCATATTAATACGAAAAAGATATTCGTTAGCTGAATAAACCCCATCAAGGTTCTCCCCCGGGATCTTCATAAATTTC
>JBDRMQ010000120.1:0-19652 GCA_043811955.1 bacterium
AAAACTTACCAAAAGATTTACCCTAAACTTTTCAAGTCTTTTGCCGCTCTGCCGGAAGACTTAAGAAAACATTTGCGTTATCCATATGATTTGTTTGTGGTCCAGGCCCAAAAATACGCTGGCTTTCACATGGAAGATTCCCAGGTTTTTTATAACCAGGAAGATCTCTGGCATATTCCCAAGGAGATCTATGCTGGGACTGAGCAAGCGATGGAGGCTTATTATACTATTATGAGATTGCCGGAGGAAAAAAGAGAGGAGTTTTTATTGATGCTCCCTTTTACCCCTAATAATAAAGACAACATGATTTCCTGGCTGGCTGCCCGCTCAGATATGCCCAACTATGGCAAGCTAATTGTCTACAAATTTCCAAAAGACAAATTGATCTATGGCCCGATGCAGATTGAGGCAAGAATTGACCAGCAAACCGAGATTTCTCAGCAGTTTACCCTGTGGGGGCAGGGTGGGTCGCGGGTTATTCGCGGGAACCTATTAGCGATCCCAATTGAGCAATCTATCCTATATGTTGAGCCGATTTATTTAGAAGCTTCTTCTGGTGAATTGCCAGAGCTCAAAAGAGTAATTGTCTCTTTTGATAAAAATGTGGTGATGGCTGAGACGCTGGATCAAGCTTTATCCGCAGTCTTCTCTGGTCGGGTGACCTCTAGTCGAGTTAGCCCTAAAACTAAAACTGCAGAATATTTTAATCCAAAACAGTTGGCCCAAAAAGCGCTGGCTATTTTTAATCAAGCCCAAGGGAGCTTGAGACAGGGTTCTTTTGGTGATTTTGGCGAAAAGCTGCAGGAGCTTAAGAAAGTATTGCAGGATTTGGCAAAGTAGTATTCCTTGACGATTCCTTGACGATTTGCTATAATTAAGGAATATGTTAAATGAGCGTCAGGAAGAAATATTACAGCAGCTTGGCAAACATCCTTTTCTCAAAACAAAAGATTTGCAGAAAATGTTAGGCTTATCTCGAGCGCGAATTCATCAATTAATTTCACCCTTAATTGATGAAGGCTTAGTTGAAAGTGAAGGGAGTGCTCGAGCAACAATTTATCGCTTAACTAGTAAACGCTCAAGTCAACAGATCCGTCGAGAAAACTGGAATCTGCGCAACAGGATTAAGGACCTGGAAAAGGCGCTTTTAGACCGGAAAATCATTGAGCGGGCCAAAGAAATCTTGATTGCCCAGTTTGATATTTTACCCACTGAGGCTTATCGTAAACTTCAAGAACAAAGCATGGATTCCGGCCGGTCAATGCGCCAGATTGCTGAGTCAATTTTATCTGCTTACGAAGTGGGGTTTGATCAGCAGGCAGTTTTGTAGTATAATACACAATGTAAAGACAAAGGCGTCCTTCGGGGCGCCTTTTTTTTGTGAAAAAAGGAGGCTGAAAATGAACGCGATTTTAGTTTTGGAAGATGGGACGATGTTTGAGGGAATATCTTTTGGAGCAGAAGGAGAGGCGGTTGGTGAAGTTATCTTTAATACCCAGGTGGTTGGCTTTCAGGAAATTTTAACTGATCCAGCCTATGCTAATCAAATTGTTGCCTTTGGCTATCCCCATGTTGGCAATGCCGGGATCAATGACCGCTCTTTTGAGTCTGACAAAGCTTATGCTTCTGCCTTTGTGGTGAAGGAATACAGCAAAATGTACAGCAATTGGCAGGCCAAAGAATCCCTTGGTGATTATATGAAGAAAAATAAAGTGATTGGGATTGAAGGAATTGATACCAGGGCTTTGACAGTCCATATTAGGGAGAATGGGGAGATGAGGGGAATTGTTTCAACTAAGGAATTTGATAAAGAGAAGCTGGTTGCGAAGGCAAAAGAATATTCAGGGGCGAAATACGAAATCCGAAGTTCGAAACCCGAAACAAATTCTAATTCTCCAAATTCAAAACCCAAAACAGTTATTATTAATTTAGGTGTTAATAAGAGTACGTTGGCAAAATATCCAGAGTCACAAGTTGTTTCGGCTGATACTTCAGCGGAGGAAATACTAAAGCTCAAGCCTGAAAAGGTTGTTATCTCAAGTGGGCCGGGGGACCCGACAAGATTTACAGCTTTAGTTGAAGAAGTGAAAAAGCTTATTGGGAAAGTGCCGATCTATGGCATTCAAAATGGGGCCTGTGTTCTGGCCCTGGCCCTGGATTGTACGGTTAGTCGGATGAAGGTTGGCCACCACGGAGTGAATCACCCGGTTGTTGATCCCAAGAGCGGGCGGGGAGAAATTTCAGTGCAGAACCATAGTTACGACGTGGATCGTCTCGCAAGTGGCATGAAGGTTGTTCGCGAAAACCTTAACGACAAGACGATTGAGGAATTTAAAACAAAAGATGGGATGTGTGTTGGGACGCTCTATTTTCCGATTGATGAGCGGGGAAAATTAGCTCCAGGATATAAAAGGGTATAAAGGAGGGAAAAAAATGCCAAAACGAACTGATATTAAAAAAATTCTGATTATTAGCTCCGGTCCCATTGTGATTGGCCAGGCTTGCGAGTTTGACTATTCAGGGTCACAAGCCTGTAAAGCTTTGCGGGAGGAGGGCTATGAAACAGTTTTGATCAATTCCAATCCAGCGACCATTATGACCGATCCAGGGATGGCTGATCGAACTTATATTGAGCCCCTTGATCCAGAATATATTGAAAAAATTATTGCGAAGGAACGACCTGATGCCTTGTTGCCGACTCTTGGCGGTCAGACCGGTTTGAACATGGGGTTCTTTCTGTCCCGGGCCGGTATTTTGCAAAAATATGGAGTGGAAATAATCGGCGCGGATGCTAAGGCGATTGAGCGGGCTGAAGATCGGGAAAAATTCAAAGAGACCATGGCCAGCATTGGCCTGGCAGTTCCCGAATCTGGCATTGCAACTTCGGTTGAGCAGGGTTTGTCCTTGGCTGAAAAAATAGGCTTTCCAATTATTTTGCGGCCTGCTTTTACTATGGGTGGGGCTGGTGGTTCTTGTGCTTATAATATTGATGAATTAAAAGCTGGCCTTGAGCTGGCCCTGGATGTGTCTCCTTTGCACCAGGTGTTGGTTGAACAATCGGTCCTTGGCTGGAAAGAGGTTGAGTTTGAGGTCATTCGTGATTGTAAGGATAATGTGATTATTGTAACTTCCATGGAAAACATTGACGCCATGGGGATCCATACCGGAGACTCAATTGTTGTTGCCCCGGCGCAGACCTTAACCACTGAAGAGTTTGTTGATCTTGAGAATTGGTGCAAAAAAATTATTCGAGCTGTTGGTATTAATGGCGGCGGGACCAATATCCAGTTTGCGGTTAACCCGAAAGACGGAAAAGTCGTTATTATTGAAATTAATCCCCGGGTATCACGTTCATCTGCCCTGGCCTCAAAAGCTACTGGGTTTCCAATTGCCCGGGTGGCGGCCAAGCTGGCGGTTGGCTTAAGCCTGGATGAGATTATAAACCAGGTAACCGGCAAGACGTATACTTATTTTGAACCAACAGTTGATTATTGTGTCTTCAAGGTTTGCCGCTTTACTTTTGAAAAGTTTCCCGAAGCTGACCCGATTTTAACGACTTCGATGAAAGCCGTTGGCGAGGCGATGTCAATTGGTCGCAATTATAAGGAATCATTGCAAAAAGGTATTCGCTCGCTTGAATACCGCCGCTTTGGTCTGGGGGCTGACGGCCGGGATGTTCCGCCGGAGCTTTCAGATGATAAAGAACTAATAAAACAAAAACTTATTTATCCTAACGCTGATCGAATTTTCTGGCTGCGCTATGCCCTTAAATCTGGGATGAGTACTGATGAAATCCATGAGCATTCAAAGGTAGACCCCTGGTTTATCAATCAAATGCGTGAGCTAACAGACATGGAAGAAAAAGTTGCCAAGCATGATCTGGTTTCTATTCCCGATAAGCTCTTGCGTGAGGCAAAAGGGCTTGGTTTTTCTGACATCCAAATCGCTCACTTAATCAAATCTGATGAGGTTAAAGTCTACAATCATCGCCATAAAAAGGGGATCCTCCCTGTTTATAAGCTGGTTGATACCTGCGGCGGCGAGTTTGACCCGATGAAACCTTATTTTTACTCTACATATGATGACGCCAAAGATGAATGTCGGGCTACTGATAAGAAGAAGATTATGGTTTTAGGCGGCGGGCCCAATCGCATTGGCCAGGGGATTGAGTTTGATTATTGTTGTTGTCATGCTTCTTTTACTATCAAAGAAGAGGGTTATGAGTCGATAATGGTTAACTCTAATCCCGAGACAGTTTCAACAGACTTTGATACATCTGATCGTTTATACTTTGAGCCGCTGACTCGTGAGGATATCCTTCACATTGTTGAACGAGAAAAACCCACGGGGGTGATTGTGCAATTTGGCGGACAAACCCCGCTTAATATTGCTCATGAGCTGCAGGAAGCTGGTGTGCCGATCCTGGGGACCTCGGTTGATTCAATTGACCGGGCCGAGGACCGAAAACGGTTTAAGTCTTTGCTTAAAAGATTAAAGATAACGCAGCCTGCTAATGGTACAGCCACCTCTTTTGCTGAAGCGAAAAAGGTCGCTAACAAGATTGGTTATCCGGTTGTTGTTCGGCCGTCCTATGTTCTGGGAGGCCGAGCCATGGTGATTGTCTATGATGAAGGTGACCTTGAAGAATACATGCAAAAAGCAGTAATTGCTTCTCCAGAGCGGCCGATTCTGGTCGATAAATTTTTGGAAGACGCGATTGAAGTTGATGTTGATTGTGTTTCTGACGGCAAAACAACTGTAGTTTGCGGCATTATGGAGCATATTGAGGAAGCTGGAATTCACTCAGGAGACTCGGCTTGTTGTATCCCGACATTTTCACTTTCAAAAACAATGCTAACTGAAATTCGCTCGGCCTCTCAGGCGTTGGCCAAGGATCTCAAGGTTAAGGGATTAATGAATATTCAATACGCTGTTAAAGGTGATCGGTTGTATGTTCTTGAGGTTAATCCACGAGCCTCTCGGACAATCCCTTATGTCAGTAAAGCAACAGGCGTTCCCTGGGCAAAGGTTGCTACCCAGGCTATGCTGGGTAAGTCCTTGAAAGAACTTGGAATAGAAAAAGAAATTGTCCCCAAGCACTTCTCTGTAAAAGAAGCGGTCTTTCCTTTTAACCGTTTTCCTGGGGTTGATCCGGTTTTGGGCCCTGAGATGAAATCAACAGGGGAAGTAATGGGAATAGACAGTGATTTTGGCGTGGCTTACATGAAAGCCCAGGTGGCGGCTGGACAGAAGATCCCGCTGGAAGGAAAGGTTTTTATTTCAGTTAATGACCAGGATAAAAGAAAAATTGTTGGGATTGCCAAACGGTTTGCCGCCATGGGATATCCGATTGTTTCAACCTCTGGCACAGCCGAAGTCTTGCGTAAGAATGGCTTGGAGGTAGAAGACGTGGCTAAACTTGGCGATGGCCGACCCGATGTTCTGGATCTGATAAAAAACAATGAGGTTAAATTAGTTATTAGTACGCCAGGCGGCAAGAGAACAAAAATAGATGAAACCAAAATTCGCTCAAGTGCGATTATGCATATGATCCCAATTGTTACGACGCTATCAGGGACTCGGGCAACTGTGACAGGGCTTGAGGCGATCAAGAAAAAAGGGTTTGACGTAAAGGCGTTGCAGGATTATCATATACCCAAGTGAAAAGAATTCTTAAAAGGAGGAATCAGAAGTGATTGATACAAATATGTATTACGAAGTTGTAGCTGGAGTTGCCAGATTTATAAGCTTTATAGGTTTAGTTGTAATTATTTGGGGCATTATCTTAGTCATCAGGGATTTTCTGCAGAATATTACTTGTGATGATCCTCGCCTCAATAGAAACTTAAGACAAAAGCTTGGATCTTATTTAATCTTGGCCTTAGAATTTTTCATTGCTGCTGATATTATTCGCACAATTGCTAGGCCAGATTGGAATGAGATTGCGATGCTGGCTGCTATCATTGCCCTTAGGACCATCTTAAGCTTTTTCCTTGGGCTTGAATTGAAAGAAGCTCCTTGTGTTAATGGGAAAACAGGGAAGAAAAAGTAAAAGGAGATCAAGGGAATCTAGGGGATTTGAGGTGGGGGATACCAGGGATATTAAGGATATCCAGGTATTAATAAATAATCCTTGATGATTTTGATCCCCTTGATGTTCTAGGTTCTTGATTTCCCCGAGATTCTTGATATCCTTAAAGACATGGAAAAAATAGATATCACTATCATTGGTGCTGGGGTAGTTGGTTTGGCTATTGCCGCAGGGCTGGCAGACAAAAATAAAAGCATTTTTGTGTTAGAGAGACACAGTGCGTTTGGCCAGGAGACTTCTAGTCGCAATAGTGAAGTTATCCACGCTGGAATTTATTACCCGAAAGGTTCGCTAAAGGCAAAGCTATGTGTTGAGGGAAATAAACTCCTTTATGAACTTTGCGCTGCGAATAATATCCCGCACAAAAAAACAACCAAAATTATTGTAGCCTCAAACGAAAAAGAGACAAATGAACTTGAGGGTTTATATTTAAAGGGAAGAGATAATGGGGTCTTGGGGTTAAAGTTGATTACCAAAGATGAGCTGCGGCAGCTTGAACCTGAGGTGGCCGGCGTGGCCGCACTTTACTCTTCTGAAACAGGGATTATTGATTCGCATGCTTTAATGAAATACTTTGCTGATAAAGCGAAAGGCGCGGGGGTAGAAATTTCTTATGCTTCGACTGTTCGAGGGATAAAAAAACATGAAGCTGGTTATGAAGTAATTGTTGGGGATGAAGACGGCTTTTCTTTTGTCTCAGAAATTGTGATCAATTGTGCCGGCCTTGAATCAGATCGTGTGGCGAAAATGATTGGGATAAATGATTATGAATTAAAACTTTGCAAGGGTGATTACTTTAGTGTGGGGGGAGGAAAAAATAAATTAGTCGAGCGGCTTGTTTATCCGATTCCTCACGCTAATACGGTTGGTCTTGGGGTCCATGCTACTTTAAATCTTCAAGGGGAACTTCGCTTAGGTCCTGATGCAACTTATATTGATCGCGCTAGCTTGAATTATGATATTGATCCTGCTAAGTCTAAAGAATTTTATCAGGCAGCGAAAAAGCTGCTCCCTTTTGTTGAATTATCAGATCTTTCCCCAGATACCGCTGGTATCAGGCCAAAGCTGCAAGGTGAGGGTGATCCGGTTAAGGATTTTGTGATCTGTGATGAAAAAGAGAAGGGTTTCCCTGGCTTTATTAATTTAATTGGAATTGAGTCCCCTGGATTGACTGCCAGCCCAGCGATTGCTAAGATGGTTAAAGAGCTTGTCACCTAACCCCTCTGTCTAGTCCGCTGTCGGAGAACTCGAGTAAGAATAGAAGAACTACCTCAAACACAGCGCCCCGTTGTATAGATAAATATGGAGATTTTGTTTGGCAGCAGGGCTAAGAGTTAACTTCTCTAATTTTTTGATAAACTTTCTCCTGACACTTTCTCCTCTACCGGTGGCAATTGCCACTTTCTGGCCAGCCTCGAGATAAGCTGCTATTTTTTGATGAATTCTAGCATTGCTGTCTATGGTGCCGTCTATATCAAAAACTATTCCCTCAAATCCTTCAGCTTCAACCTGTGCCAAAACTTCTAAAACACCTTCTGCCCCTTTTGCTCTAGCATTAACAAGTCCTTTAACCTTAGCGTCTGCTCCGACATTGTAGGCCCGGCCGCTGCGCAGCATTTCTTTATCATTGCCTAAAGGACTATCGCCAATCCTAACAATCTTTTCCTCATCAATTCCAGTAACCCTGGCAAAATGCTCAACCGCTTTTCCTTTGTTTACTCCTTTTTGAACAATATCAATTGTTTTACCTGAATCAACTGCAACAACATCCAAGCCTTTCTCTTCAAAAGATCGATTAAGCTGCTCAATTAATTCCTGCTTCTTGGCATTTTCAATCCCCCTGATGTAATAGCCAAAACAGTCTGAGCCGTAAAATCTCTTTCTTAAGGCGTTATCTTTAATTCCATGCTCAGCAAAGATTACATCGAGTCTTCTGGAAAGGTATGGAGGAAAACTGTGGTATGGAATAATTTCATCAAGACTACCATTAACTTTTTCCGGAACGACCCTGCCTGTTATGCGAGCCAGGTATTCATGAATAGAAATTAGCCCTACTTTAAGATCAGGGATGCACCAGGCGGACTCTGTTTTTAGGTAGCGAGGAGCAATCCCTTCTGCTGGACTAGCAAACCCCTCTATGGACATCTTATGAAAAGCATGTTCTCTATCATCAGCAAAAGGTTTATTTGCTCCAATGTACATTGCTAATGTTTGTTTTAAGCTTTGATACTCATCTTCCGCTATCCATCTGAGAAGATCATCATTGATTTTACAAGGATCGATTAGATGCCAAGTCACATTCTTTTTTTTACCCGTCTTCATTAACCCATATCTTCTTCTGCGGCCATCAAACTCATGCTCGTTCTTTTCCCTTAGCTTGCCGTGGGGATTGATGTTCGCTAAGTTTTTATGGGCTAAGTATTCAGAAAGAAAAGCATTGGCTCCACCAACTCTTCTGCGGCTCAAATCAACAAAGGCAACATCTCCTCCAACCAGCGCCATCATCCGATTAGTATTTCTTACGTAGACCCCCAATGTGTTGTCTTCAATATCATTGTTGGAAGAAGCAATCTTGAAGCCGTGAAGTGGGAGAATCTGGCCATGAGCAAAGAGCTCTTTACCTACTTGCTTTAATTCATTGTCAGAAACATCTTTGCGTCCTAATATATTCAAAAGGTTCTCGTCAGATACTTTTTTGCCATTGATGATTAGCGTTTGTACAATGCCAAATCTTTGTGTATAACTTTTTGATAGAAAGTCGCGGCCAAAATAGGCTGGCGCTGTTCTCTCATTAAGGATTACCAGCATTGGCCTTTTAGTCTCACTTTGGATTGATATTAGTTTTTTGTGAAGGTCAACTGCCATATCCATCTCACCTGACCAGGCTTCATGAAATGAATTGGCTTCGGAACTAAACCGCTCCACGGAATCGCTAAGCTCACTAATTGCGCTATTATAGACATCGGCTACTTTTAACATTACGTTATTTGTTAAAACACTCTCCCGTACTCTAGCAATAATATCTAATAACTGATTTATACTAATACCATCAAGTTCAGTCTCAACTCCCATATTGCTTAAAATCCTCTGAACATATTTTCTGTTTTCATCAGAGCTAAGGATGCTTTTTGCTTTAGCACTTTCTTCTGATAACCTTTGTTGATACTCACTGTTAGCTTTTTGTGCCAGCCTTTCAAGATGAGCCACTCTGCGCACATTATCCAAATTGATTTGTTCTTCATCAACAAATCTTAAAGCAATTAAAGCTTGCTGTATTTTCTGTTCACTTCTATTCTTCACCACTAACCTGGCTAATATTTGTGCTTTGCGATGTTGGCCAGCTGTTTTATAATAAGTATGATCCAGTCTTATCTTGTCTTGTAATTCCTCGCAATAGTTGTTTGTGCGACTTGGGTCATGTCTTAGGCCCTGCTCAATAATTGGATAATTTTTCGAAAACTCAACGACTTCTCTCAATGTTTCATAAGAGGGTTTAATTTTATGTTTTAATAAAATCCTAAGAGCATCTTGAACTTTCTCTTCTTCTCCTCTAGATATTTTATTTAGAAGAAAGGCAACTTCTTTTAAATCTAACCATCTCTCATCGAAGTCACCTAAATCTTTAGTTTTGCAAGTATAAAGAGCTTTGATGCCAAGGAGTAATAAGGAAGAATCTTCTATGAGGGGCAAAGGAGAGGGATTTTGTGTAACGTTGCAACTTAAAAAAGAAACAATATCTTTCTTGGAAACACCACTGCTTAGAAGGAAGCTTCCAGTCAATAGAATATTCCCATGTTTGAAATTTTCTGGGGAAGCTCTATCAAGTATTTCAATAAAAAAATCAATAATTTCCTGTGAGTCAAATATTGTTTTTGCGGTTTCTAATGCTTTTGATAGTGCGTTGAAGGCAAGCCCGGCTTCGTATGCGACCTGAGAGCACGTATTTATCTTATCAATGATTTTTCGAGATAAATCAATAGCTTGCTTTGGGGATAACCCAGCTTCTAAAGCATCCGGGAGGAATTTGAAAACATAACTAGTCTGATTACCACCCATACCGATTATCTCGTCAAATGAATCAATAATTTGCTCGACGGATAACTGGGCCTCCAAAACACCGTGTAATGCTGCAAACCCATGCCCCATATACTCACCACACTTATCAATTATTCCCCCAGACAAATTAATAATTTGTTCGGGGGATAACTGTGCTTGCAAAGCTACTGGGAGGGCTTTAAAGGCAAAGCGGGTATGTTGACTACACCTATTAGTTATCTTGTCAAATAAGTCGATGATTTGCTGTGGTGATAAAGTGTCCTTTGCAGCTTCCAAAGCGCCTGGTAGGGCATCAAAAGCAAAGCTGGTATCTCGATCACATTGATCAATTATCTTGTCAAATAAAGCAATGATTTGCTCGGGTGATAAAATGTTCCTTGCAGCTTTCAGAGCGCCCGAGAGAGCTTGAAAAGCACCAGCATTTTGACCACACTGATCAATTATCTTGTCAAATAAAGCAATGATTTGCTCGGGTGATAGAATGTCCTTTGCGGCTTCCAAAGTATCTGGCAGGTTTTTGAAAATGTGACCTGTATATTTATCACGCTTATTAAGTTCAATTGTCCTGCCAAAAAAATCAAGGATCTCTGCTGAGGATAGCTGAGCTTCAAAAAGTTCTGGGAGGGATCTGAAGGCGTGGCCAGTATAGTTACCACATTTATTAATTATCTTCTTAAAAAAATCAATGATTTGCTCTGGAGATAAAATGTCTTTTGCTGATTCCAAGGCACTGGGCAAAGCCTTGAGAGCTTTACTCTCAATACCTTCATCAACAATCCTGTCAAATAAATCAAAAATTTGCTCCGAGGATAAGATGCCCTTTGCGGTTTCAAAAGCCTCGGGTAGATTCCTGAAAGTATCGGAAGCATAAACATTATACTCGTGAGTTATCTTACCAAATAAGTTGATAATTTGCTCTGGCAATAACCGAATTTTCAAAGCAGCGGGGACGGCGTTGAAAGCGCAACCAGTATCCCAATTACACTTATCAACAATCTTGCTCAATAAATCAAAAATTTGCTCCGGGGATAAGCTAGCTTTTCTTGTTGCTTCTAGGACAGTGGGGAGGGTATTAAAAGCACGACCGCTATACCAATCACATTTATCAACAATCTTGTTGATTAAATCAATAATTTGCTCTGTGGATAAAAGGTCCTTAGCAGTTTTCAAAGCAGCTGGAAGAGTTTTAAGGGTATCACAAGCATTTATACCATTCTTTTCTGCTATATTGCCAAACAAATCAATAATTTGTTTTGGGAATAATCCAGCCTCCGTTGCTGCTTCTAATGCAGCCATTTGTATATCCTTTTGGATTGTGATTCCCCCCGATTGAAATATAATTTCGCTGGACGTTGCCAGATCGGAAAGATATTGTTGGCGATATTCTTTTACTGTGGATAAGGCTCTTCCTCTTTCGCATGCAAGAAGATTTAAGGCAGCTTGTGATCTTTCTGTAGGGTTGTGAAGTAAATAGGATGGATTTATCGCGAGTCAATCCAGTAGCATAAGGAAGACCGAGTTTATTTAAAGTCTTGCCAAACCAATCAAACGCTCGGTTAATATTTGGTCTCTGAACTAGATTTCTATGTATGAATCTCTGGACCTTTATATTGGGCATGTTTCTACCTCTTTTTCTGCCTCTTAAGCTCTGCTATAATATTATCGTTAATAATGAGCAAAAATTTCACTTCTTCTTCAAATAGTTCGAAAGCCAAAATTTTCATTACCGGCATCACCGGCTGTGTAGGCCACTATCTGTTTGACCTGTTAATTAAAAATCCTGACTATGAGCTTTATCTTTTGGTCCGCAATCCTTCTAAAATGCAGCGGGATTTGAGTGCTTTTTCTAATGTTAAGATTGTGAGAGACGACCTGAGAAATATCAAGAACCAGGCCGAAATTTTGAAGGAGATGGACTATGTTGTCCATATTGCAGCAGGGTGGGGGGAGACAGAGGCTAATTATGAGTTTACGATTAATTTATTTAAATTGCTTAATCCAGATAAGCTCAAAAAAGTGATTTATTTCTCAACAGCTAGTTTATTGGGTGATGATAACAAAGTCTCTGATCTGATGGACAAAATAGGGACCTCTTATATTAGGGGTAAGTATTTATGCCATAAAAAGCTGCCAGAGCTGCCTATCTATGATCGGATTGTGACCCTTTTTCCAACCTGGGTTTTAGGTGGGGATGAGACTCATCCATATTCGCATGCCATGGAAGGGATAATGACGGCAACTAAATGGCTTTGGTTGATTCGTTTTTTCTCTTTTGAGATAAGTTTTCATTTTATTCACGCGGCTGATATTGCCTTGATGGTTGATTATTTGCTTAAAAATGAGACAGGGCAAAAAGAGTATATTTTGGGCAATGATTTAATCTCAGCTCAAAATTTAATAAGGCAAATTTGCGAGTTTTATCATAGCCGAGTCTATGGCCAGTTAAATATTCCTTCTAGTTTGGTTAAACTTTTAGCTGGGAAAAAACTCTCTAGCTGGGATAAATATTGTTTAGACAAAAAGATTTTTGAATATAATGTTGTAAATCCTGTTGATTTTGGTCTTCAGCCGAAGTTCGAGTCAATTAATCAAGTTTTAACCAATTTGATGCATAATGTGTCATAAATTCCTCCTTGGCTAAGCCTTAAAAATTTGTTTTTAATGCAAGAAAAAGCCCTCTATTTTCGATAAAATATATAAGTGAGATTGCCATTATGAGCAGTAGAATAGGAACACTATTAAAAAGAATCTTTAAAACACCTAGTAGGCCAAAAGCCAATGAGGCGGCTACTCGTCAAAGAGAGAGGACATCATCTCAAAGCTGTCTGGTTTCTGATCGAGCTCCACTTAAACGAAGTGAAATTACTCCTGTTGATCAACTTACTGAAACAGACCAATCTCTGGTTATAAATGGTTTTGGTATTAGAAGTGAAAGCGAACTGCTTACCCTTCTCCGTATGGGCAAAAAGATACTTCTTTATCGTGGTTTTTCTTCAGAATATCTGCCTGAAATTGGGCAAAGATGGGTCACTCCTTTTGGTGGACCCAAAAATAACATACAAGATAAGCCCTATGTTGGTAGACTAATTGCGCAGGTTGGAGAGAAGGAGTTTCCCGCCTGTCCCGGACGTTATAAGTCGGTCTTTGCTGCTCCGAAACCGTGGGAAGCAGCAAAATTTGGAGAGGTTTACGAGATAGAAATATCTCTCATCTCTGATGGGAGAGAAATTACTCCTGTGCGTTGGCTGAACCGAGCAGCTTTTGATGAAATTGTCAGCGTGTGCGCGGGGAAAGAATCCTATGATGGGTTGCCCAATGAAGACCATCTCATGTATGCACGGGATTATCTTAGATCTTCTGGACATCCAGATGGGGCATCAGATATTATCATTAATCCGAAACACGTAGAAATTAGAGTAAAAAGACGCTATGTGTCTGTAGCGATAGATTTAGCGCGAAAATTTGCGGAGAAACTAGAAGTAAGCAATGCCATTGCTGATTATGAAGAATTATTAGAGGTTCTTGAAACTGAGAAAGATGGGTTTCCTGAGGGGGTGTCCCCAGAGTTGATTCGAAGTGAATCCTTGAAGTTTTACATTAGAGGAAAGATAAGGACTTTGTCGTGTTATGGGCGAGACCTGATTCAAGAGGGTCTGGCTGAAATTAGAACCATCTTGGCTGAAAATAATCTATATCCAAATAAGAATGATTCGGAATATGAATATATCTTAAGTGAATTAGCTAGGCTAGAAAAAGATATTAATCAAAGCTCTTGATAATGAGTCTGCAAATATTCTGCAGACTTTTCTACGCAACCTAGGCAAGAAAGTTTCTTGAGCTTTTTTATTTCTCTGCAGCCAAGGGAACCAGCTAGATCGAGAAAGAATTTTTCAAAATCTTGAAGTTTTTCTGGGTGTTTTTTCTCCAAAATACATTTAGCAGCGCAATAAGCTCCACATTTACCGTCAGGGGAGTGTCCACCACCTTGGCAATGGCATGAGCCCTCTTGATCAAAAGCTTTAAAAACTGCGGCTGCGCAGTTTAATCGCTCGTGCTTGTCCAGGCCTAAGAAATGTTTTTTAGCTTTAATAGCTGACATAATTTTTAAATGAGCAGGCCTATAAGCCGGATTCTGTTCGCCGTGTGCCGAAGCGCAAGCGCCTGGTACACGGTTTGACAGTCATCTATCTGGGATAAACATTGCTGTTTACCTCAATGCGGTCTACTCGGGATCTAAGCCCGCCTAAGGCGGGCAAACGGGCGAAGTAACCCATCTCCCTTTTTGACCTTGCTCCGCGTGGGGTTTGGCTCAGCGACCGTCACCGGTCAGTCCTGTGGGAGCTCTTACCTCCCATTTTCACCTATCGCCTTCCAGCCTTTAGAGCTGGAGTGGGCTGTGTTTTTTCTGTGCCACTTTCCCTATCCCGCCAAGGGCGAGACGGTTGCCGTTAGCAATCACGCTACTTCTATGGAGTCCGGACTTTCCTCCCCAAGACTAGCTCAGGGCGACTGCCCGACCTGCTCGATTACAATTATACTTGATCTATCCCGCGATTAGCAAGGGCGTCGGCTTCTTTATTCTGTTCACGAGGAATATGTTTGAGGGAAAATTTGTCAAAATTATCAAGCAAGGCTTTGGCTCTCGCAAAAAGGGGACGCAGACCTTGATTTTTAACCCGATATTCACCCTTTATTTGTTTAACTAGTAGTTCTGAGTCGCAAAAAACACTAACCTCTTTTGCTTTAAGTTTTGCTGCTTCCTCAAGCCCCCTAATAAAAGCTGAATATTCAGCAATATTATTAGTTGTTTCCCCAATGTAGTCAGAAATTTCAGCAATAATTTTATCAGCCTGTTTAATCAAGATGCCGATCCCAGCTGGGCCAGGATTTCCTCTAGCTGCACCGTCAGTGTAAATTGTTAGTTTCATTCTTAGAATTGTCCTTCCTAGCTGCTGCGTTATCCATTTATTAACTTAACTAATTCTTCGCCAAAGCCCTTAGCCTGCTCTGGCCCGTCAGCTGTGACAGTTTTCCCGTCAACTTCAAGGCCAGCAGGAGAGTAGAGTGCCCCTTTTTCTTTAAGAATATCAGCCACTCCGACAAAACAAGCTGCTTTTTTGCCTGCTAGGGCGCCGGCTTTAGCTAAAATGGCAGCAGCAGCGCAGATCCCCCCTAAGATTTTTTGCTCCTTAATTGCTTCGCGGGCTAGGTTGTGGGCAGTTGGGTCGTCAAAGAAAGCGTAGCTACCAGGTCCGCCAATAAAAATAATAGCGTCGTAATCAGTAACTTTAATTTGCTTTAGTAAAATATCTACTATAACCTGAGCGCCAAGTTTGCCCCTGGCAATTCCTTTTTGGGTTGAAGCTGTTGTGATCTCGATCCCAGCCTGCTCTAAAATTTGTTTAGGCTTAAGGTATTCTTCATCACGGAATTTTTCAAAGGCAATGATCATGACTGCTTTTTTTATCCGTTTATCCGTTGCCATATCTGTTGATTGCCCCCTTGCTGAGCAATTATAACATAAGGGAATTTGAAGAATCAAAAATAGACTGAAATTTCTTTATTTTATGACCGAAATTTAATGAGAGAGACTTAAAAAGACTTGATCTTGTAAAAGAAGCCCTTCTGCTTAAGGCAGAGGGGTTTTTGCTTTAAGGAGGAAAGAATCATGCAAATATCACAGGTAGGATCAATGGCAGATTTGGCAAGGTTATATCAGGTAAGGGATACGGATGGAAGTGGAAAGCTGGAAGCTGGCGAGGTACCCGAAGAACAGGTCAGTAGTTACGATAGAGATGGTGATAATGGACTTTCACCATGGGAAGTCATGGAGGCTAGAGGTAGGCAGGTTTTTACGCTGGAACAGGTTGAAAGTGCTAGAAACGAAGAAGAGTCAATAACTGAAGCAGAAAATCCTACTATAATTTCGTCATTAGTTTTATTGGCTAGTTCGCGGATTGCCGGTCCTTTAATTGTATTATCTATGATATTTACTTCCAGCGGTTGTGTTTCTTATCAAGGAAACCCCTCGAGATTTTCAAATGGCCAAGTTTTTACTGGACAGCTGGCAAATAATGCACTAGTTGATGGAATAAGGTATAGAAGCGGAACTTTGTTAATGTTCCATGAGACTGGTCAGGTTATGCAAGGAACTTTAGCTGAGGGCACAAGGATTCAGGGCTTTTATTTTCCTGCGGGAACGAGAATAACTTTTACTTCGGCAGGACGACTTGAGCAGGTTAACACGAGGAGCCAACCCTTTCTGGTGCAAATTTTATCTGGAGGAAGCTTTCTTTGGGTAAGCTTGAGGGGTATTATCAGGTTCCATGGGAATAGATCGGCAATTTTAAGCGCTAGGTTAGCCAGAAACACCACAATTGGAGGTGTTTTGTATCGAGGAGGTTCAGAGATATTATTATCTGAATATGGTTCGTTTCTTGGAGGAACTTTGGTGAATGATTCGGAAATAAGAGGAATTAGGTACAGACAAAATACTAGCATATCTTATCACGGAAATGGACGTGTTAGGTCTGGAAAGTTACTTGAAAACACAAGCATTAGAAATGTGTTATTTGGTGGTGATGATTGGCAGAGGAATATTAACTTTTATGCCAACGGTCAGGTTAGATCTGGCCATTTGGCAGAGAATGCGACAATTGAAGGTAGAAGTTATCGAGCGGGAACGCACATTATGTTTCATGATAATGGAAGCGTTTCACTTGGAACTCTGGCGGAACAGACCTTGATTAATGGAAGAGTTTACCGGGCACGGATACGCCTTTCTAGAACAAGTCAGGTTGTTGAGGGAGAAGAAGTTCGACCCAGCATGAGTTTTGCGACTCGCTTTTTTATTGAAGGGGATTATAGCAGCGCGGCGCAGGTTTTTGCTTTAATGCAAAGTGAGCAACCTTTTATGCCTGATCTTATTCGGATTTGTCAGTTGGTGGCAAATTCTTCAGCTGACTATGAAATTTTTGAGGTGGGATTTAGCTATCCTCAAAGGACAATTAGAAGCTTTAGGCGAAGAGATGGGAGCGAGGTCCCGACTCATGTATTTTTTAATCATAGTGGATATCTCACGACTGTGATAACTGCTGAAGCGCGTCTCAGAGGGAACGGGGTCGGCAATTTAACTTTGGGTACTGTGTCAAGGCGGTTGCCAGGCACAGCCAATTTACATCTTACCTTTCCAGATGGTTTTGCCTTTGGAGCTGTTACGTTCCAAGATATGAATGAAACAATTAGAGGATACAATGTGCTTTTGGGTCTTTCCAGAAGAAGTGGAGATGAAGCTCTTCCACGCTCTATTTTTAGTCGATTGCGCTCTACTTATATGTCTCCGGATTTAATTGAGGGACGTTATGCGGGTTCTTATCGAACTTCTTCCAGAAGTATTCATTTGGCTAGAAATCCATCGATTGCAACAACTGTTCACGAATTGATCCATCACTGGGATTTGTATGTTACTGGATCCGGGAGATCTTCTCTAAGCCAAATTTATCGTAGTATCTCGTGGGGTAGAGGGGGGCGAAGAAGATTGGACGATAATCAAAATGATTTTCAAGGTTCTAGAGTATATAGTTGTGCTTCACGAGAGTGTTTACCTGGCCCTCGCGCAACAACATTAAATCTTAATCTAGCTTCTCATCCTTATGGAATGGAAAACCCGGCTGAAGACATGGCAACTTTTGGAGAGGACTTTTATGTGAGCGGAACGCAACTGAGAGAATATGCGCGAAGCCAAATGCAAGCAGGGAATTTTGAGCCAGCAGTAAAATATCTGTTTATCAGGTATTTTATTTTTGAGGGAAATGAATATGGCTTAAATGATAGAAGTACTTCACTCGGGTATTCTGAGATTAGAGATGCTATTAGAGGAGCTTCGGGAGTAAGAGTTTCTACTCGCAGGGCGCTTGATCAGATTAGAAGCTTAAACGGTTTGCGGTAATTTTCCCCAAGAGTGAGCCAATTTCATGTTACAATAAAATATATGCTTAAATTTGCGTTGGTGATTTTTATGGTTTTTGCTTTTTTTTCACAAGCCGCGCTGGCAGAGGATTGGTTCCCCAATCCTAACGCGGATCGGCTCTTTTTTGCGCCAACAGGCAAAAACCCGGTCTTGAAAAAGAATAGTATTTATACATGTGACGCCCTGGCATACTATGGAAGAATTTATATGGGAGAGAGTTTCTCTTTGGGCGGAGGGACTTTCCCGATCCTTGGGTTGTTTTATATCGCTCCGCAGATGAGCTTGTTTGAGAATGAGAATTTTAGCTGGGCTGCCGGCATTTTGTCGGCTGATCTTTTCGCCAACGGATTGTATACGGTTGGCACTTATTCCGTCGGCAATCTTAGTCTGACGGGTGGAATTATTTCCTGGTATCCCCTGATTTCCGTGCTTGAACGGCCCTTTATGATTTTAGGCGGCGAGTACCGCCTGATGGAGCAGTTTTCATTTGTTGCCGAAAGCTGGCAACTCCCAGTGCTTGATTCTGTTTCCTTCAATACAATAGATTCGATCAACGCCATAAATATTATTGGGGGCAGGTTCTTCGGTCAAAATTTTTCTTTTGAAATTGGTGTATTTAGCCGAGTTGTCCAAGATGGCATAACTGCATATATACCATGCCTGAACTATGTTTATTACTTTTAATCAGCCTCTCGCCCTCCCTCAAGCTCTGCCTTGTATTTAAAGAGTTGCATAATATCTTTTTGGGAGAGGACCCCAACTAATTTTGATTTTTCAATGATTAGCAGTCGACCAACACCATTGTGAACTAGCTTGGTCATGGCATCCATGGCTTCTACCTCTTTGCCAGAGACAAGTTGCTCAGATAGTGGAAGCATTATGTCTCGAGCTGTTTTCTTGGTCCATTCATCTTTGTCTATTTCTTTAATATCGTGAAAAGTAACCAGGCCAAGGATTAGATCATCTTCCATAACCGGAAAAGAAGCGTGCCGGAATTTGAAAAAATATTCTTCAACTAGTTTGTCCAGGGTTAGGTTAGCTGGGACAATGATTACACTTTTGGTCATGAAGTTCTCAACTTTTATCCCGGTTAGAATTTTTTTCATGATAACTTGGCGGTAGCTGCCATTTGCTGCCTCTTGGACAAAAAGGCCGATAAAGATAAACCAGATCCCAGAGATGAGAGAGCCGTTAAGCAGGTTAAAGATACCAAACGCTATTAAGATGAAAGCAAACCCCTTGCCAATGTTGCTGGCAATAGCCGTGGCCCGTTTAATATCCTTAAAGCTATGCCAGAGGAAGGCCCTTAAGATCCTTCCGCCATCCAAGGGAAAACCTGGGATCATATTAAACAACCCAACAACCATGTTAAGCATGGCCAGATAATAAAGCATAGATAAAATTGGGCCAGAGACCCCAAGGTTAAACAAGCCTTGGCTTAAACCAAAAAATATTATGGCTAAGCAAAAGCTCATGATCGGTCCGGCAATGGCCATTTTGAATTCAACGTTGGGCGAAGGGGGTTCTTTGTCCATT
>JBDRMQ010000121.1:0-12217 GCA_043811955.1 bacterium
ACAATAGTCTGGCCATCCTTGACTAAAACCTGATTCTTAGTCTCAGTGGTGTTTTCTTGAGGCAGCTCATTTACAACCTGCCCCTCACTCACCGAGGGATAAATTGACATCTTAATATATCCATCTTCATTGATATGAGGAGTGAATCTAAGCTTGGTCCCAACTTCCAGATATTGCACTTCTTGAATTGTTGAAGTCTGAGTAATAACAGAAGTTCGATAACCATACTTGGAACCAATCAAAATTTCTGCTTCTTCATGGTTGAGGGCTGTTATCCAGGGCGAAGCAACCAAGTCATAACCAATACTTTTTTCCAACGCTGACAAATACGCATCAACATTGCCTGACAACAATTGAGCATAAAGCCCCAGCGAAGTTGCCCCAGCAGTTATCGTATCAGTCGTTAAAAGCTGAACCCGATCATTTGGATCCTCGGTCCGCTTAACATTCCAATTAGTCCCCAAAACAGAAGCATTAGCCGTATCACCACTCCCAGTTTTGACCTCGATAATTTTGGCTTCTACTTGGAGCTGCAGTGGCGGGGTGTCAAGTTTATCAATGATCTTGAGCAACCGATTGATCGTGTTTTGGCTCGCGCGCACAATCAAGGTATTGATCTTTTTGCTAACCGCGACTGTCTCACCAGCGCTTAAAAGATGAGCAATCGTCACCCCCAACTCCTCTGCGTCCAAATATTTTAACTGAAAGGTCTGCATAGGGTAGGCAATATCAGCCGCCGCAGTCGAGCGCGCAACCTGCGCAGGCTCGCTCTGTCTTAAACTAGAAAAAACCTCTCTTGCCCCAGATGAAGTTGCCAAGACTAGTAATAATAGAAACAGATAACAAAATATTTTTTTCATGATTTTTACCTCCGGTTATTTTACCACATATAACGTCAGAATGAACTTGGCTTCAACTTCTGGCGCTTTCTCACCTATAACTGAAACGCTCAAACGATCAAACCCAATCAATTTGTCAGATTTATCAAAGAACGAAAGCAAGGAGATTAGTCCGCTGTGACGTCCCTCAATCACTGCCTCCAGGTCTAATTTTCTTAACTTAAGCCGGCTAAACAAGTCACTACTTGGCGGCTGTTGCCAAAGGGTCTTAAATTGCGCTTTATTTTTCTCCGGCACCAGGCGCAAGGCAGTCACAAAAAGTGCCTTCTCTGGCTCTGTTGGTTGGTCAATCTCGTTTTTATTATCTTCAAGAAACCTGTTTAGCTCTTTTTCTGTCACTAAATCAAGCTCGGTAATATACTGCTTAAGCTTGTCAACCCGGCTCAGTTCATCCCCTCGCTTCCTGGGAGCCAAAGTTACTACCCGGCCGCCAAAACCTGCCACAATTTTGGGAAGTTGTTTCATAAATTCTTCTGCTTCTTCATCTGTATAATAATGCTTATCAATCTCAAGTAAATCTTTTTGCAACTGGCGGTATTCGCTGTCAAGCCCAGTTAAATTTTTGGCCCTTTTAATTTTGGTTGCCAAAAGAATGCGCATTGAAGCCAGCTCTCCACGGAGCGAATTAAAATGCGCGTAATATGGGGCCAGCATTGAACCAAAAAGAAAAATAACGAGCAAGACAAGAATTAGTCCTGCTAAGATCAAGCGCTGCCGAGGCTCGCTTTGCAAAATTAGTTTTTTAAATATTTCCTTATTCATTTTAACTCTAACCTAATGCTAAAGGTCGTCAAATCCCCACTCGCCTGCCTTTGCCTAACTTGCCGCAACTCTACTTCTTTGAAATAATTGGCTTTTTTTAGCTGGCGCAGGAAAACAAAAACATTATCTGAAGCTACGGCCTCCCCTTCCAATAATATCTCTTTCTCCCGGTGTTCGATATCAATTAATCCAACTTTTGCAGGGACTAATTCTGTGATCTTTTTTAAAATATCATCCCACTTAAAATCAGTGCGCTTTTCAACCATCTGGCGGCGGCCAGCAATTAAGGCCTTTATCTCTAGTGTTTTGTCCTCAATCTCTTTTAATTGGGTAAATTCAAGGTTGGGCTGGCTAAGCTGCGCTTTTATTTCAGCAATTTGCTCCTCGATCATAAAACCCCAAAAATAAATCGCGAAAAAGAGGCCTAACATAAAAAAGGTAGTTCCAAACACAGTCACTAAGAAATAAACCAGCTGGCTGCGCCACTCCTCAAGCAGGCGGACATCAAGCGGCAAAAGGTTCAAGCTTGTGCTTTTCATTTTTATCAGGCCGGCTGCCACCTTATCTGTCTCCATCTGGACTGGTTTACCTATTTCTTGCCCAATATCTCTGAACAAATGCTTTAAATTCTCATCAGCACAATAGACCACCACACTGGCAATCCCCTGATAGCTGCTTATAACTTTTTGGATATCCGGGATTAAGTCATCAAGAGAGGCCCCATGGGCAAAAGTAATTGCTGTCCCCTGCACAACATGAATAAAAACTTGGGATTTATCAACGTGAGCAAATAATTTCAACTCTCTAGCCTGGTTCTTTAAGCTGGTCTCGGCTAGGGCATTAAAGCTGGCAATTGAAGGAAGAGAGATTGTCCTGATCCGAAGCCCGGCTAGCTCGACTGCTTTAACATAGGAATTGACCAAAGATCTTTTTGCCACTGCAATCAGCAGTTTTAACTTACGCTCTCCATCTTGAAAAGTTTCGTCAACTTTTTGCCAAGCCAGCGCGGTCTCTGTCCCAGCATAAGCTACATATTGGTTTACTTTTTTCTCTAAGGATTCCCTAATCCCGGCTTCTTTTATGTATGGAATACTTGTAACATGAAGGAGCAAATCTGGACCATGGATAGCCAGAGCCACGGTTTTGCTTTTAATTTTCTCTTTAGCCAAGAGCTTATGAATCGCCTGGGCAATTTTTTGCGGGGCAATAATTTGGCCAGCCTTGACTGAATCAGCTGGCGTAGGGCTTGAGGCTGTTTTCTCTTTGAAAGCAACTGTGATTCTGTCGTCAGTTATGTCTAAACCAACAACTTTTGTTTTCTTTTTTAGAAAATCTTTTGGCCTCATATTTCTTTCCAATAGTCTATCACAGGTGGACTTGATCCTGAAGTCGCAACCTGGACCTCAATCTGCCGCTGAAAAACCCCGTCAACAGTACTCGTTGAATTAAGCACATTAATTTTAGCGTCAATTTCAGTCACTACAACAGTATAGGTCTCTCCTGCATAGGCTTTAGCCGCAAACCCGGCATTCCAGTTCGCATTCTGGGCTAACTCATATATAGCGTCCTCAATACCTGCTTCAGCAATATATAGCGCACGAGTTGAATATTGATGGTTGCGCACTATCTGCAAGTCAGCCAGACTAAGCTCTAAAAAACCAATGATTAAAATTGCCCCGATGGCAATTAAAAAAACTGTCAAAAGCAGGGCTGCCCCGCGCCTATTTTTAGTTTGCCGAGCCGGGTGTCCCATTTAAAACACTATCCTCCCAATTTGTTGGATCATTTGACGGACCAGCCGCACTTATTCGCTCTAAACTATCACCATTTCCATCAGAACCCCCTGCCCCCCAACTGTCATCATAAGAAATACTATCTACTGGCACCCCAAGATTATCCCAAATAATTACTGTATCTGAATTATCATGTAAACCATTGACCAGGTCATTGTCATCAACCCGCAGCCTAATCGCTGCTGGATCAACTGTATAAGGAGACCCTGGGTCATAAACCTTGGTATCTCCATCAGTAATTAAAGCATAGCCTCCGGCAGGAACAATCGTTGTCCCACTACCATGGACAGCATCACCAATAATATTGTCAACTGTGCCACCATCAGTCAGCTGCCAGCCAGCAAAATCAATTGGATTTGGGGTGGCATTGTAAAATTCTATATATTCATAATATCGATCAGATTGCTTAATACTTGAATCCGGATTATACATAATCTCATTAACCACCCGATTGCTAACCTCTGTCTCTTCCTGCCTGACAAAAGCGCGGCCGGTCAAAGTTTGTGAGCTAATTTCTCCCCTTGGATCAGAGACAACCAAATCAATAACAACAGACCTAATAGCAGAAAGCGTGGTGGTCGTAGTTAAGCCATCATCTCCGTAACAAGTAAAATACAAGCTATCGATCGGTCCAGCTAAAGGAGCCGTAACAGTTGCCTGGACAAACCCGAGCATATTGCGACTACCATCATTGTATCTTTTGAATTCAACTGATTGGCTATTTTCATTTGTAAAAACAATATGGCCAGCTGGATCAGTTGGGGCTGTGACACTGCCAAAACCAGTAGCTTGACGTAATTCCCTGACCATTTTATCCATCCCGATCCTGCCGTTTTGCAAAATATCAGAGCGGCCGTCAGCCAAGTGCCAGGAGCGGCGAAAAGTATACATGTAGGGGGACAAGGCGAGAAAGATAATGCTTATCAAAGTTACCACAATCATTAGTTCGGTTAACGTTACACCACGCTTTGCCTTCATTATCTTTTTTCTCCAAGCGATTGAAAACCGCGAAGTTTCCGCCGAAAGCGGATCTGCCTCAGGCATGACAGCCGCAGGTTTCCCGTTAGCTCCTATCCGCCACCTTAGTATCAAGACTTACCGAATATTCATCAGCATCAATCGCGTTGTCACCGTCAATATCTGCCCAAACAGTCACGTTAATTTCTTTGATCCCAGCAGCTGCATTATCTGTAATTGTAAACTTATATAAACCATTGGGGCTGGAAAATGTTGTGGCTGCCTGGGTATAGTTTTTGGCATAACCATAAGAAACATTGCTGCTGTAAATCAAACTGCGGATATCTTCGACTTTTTTCTCGGCTAATAAAGTTGCTTTGGTAACATGTTCTACCTTTGTCCCAACTTTAAGCATCCCCGGGACAATTCGCATTATTGCCAGCAGGACCAGGCCAATCAAGGCGGTAGCTGTCATGACTTCAATTAAGGTGTAGCCTTTACGGAGCTGGTGCAATACTCACCCTCCCTGTCGCAATAGTTATCGTAATATCATAAGCATCACTGCCTGAAGTCAAAGTTAAGGTTGTACCGCTCCCTGCCGCAGCATTACCCAGTGATTCAAAAGTAAATGTGCTGTCCCCTGACGCTGTGATAGAAGGCTTAATCGTTCGTGTCTCCCCTACCTGGTTGGCTGGGGCGACTGAACCATTATAAATATTGTATTCATTGCTTAAAGGTGAGATTTCAAGAATATAATCATTGCCATGGGTAATGGCCAGTCGCCTGGTCAAACGCAGATCTGATTGGATCCGGCGAGCTTCAGTCTCCACTGTTTTCGCAGATAAGATGGGAAAGCGCGGAAGTGCAATGGCTGTAATCACACCTAAGACGGCCACGATAATCATGACCTCGATTAAAGTTAAGCCCGAGCGCTGGGCCATAACTTAGTGGGTGGCGCCGGCAGGATGGGCAGCTGTATCTACCCTACTATCACCATCGGCATCAGCGTAAGCTGTGCCAAAAGGACAAGTAGGAGCGCCATCTGGAAAATAATCAGTATCCGCTGTTAGAGCGGCTAAAGTCCCATAAGCTCCAGTACTAATATACTTAGTTTCCCACTGAGTATTTATGCTGGCAATGTTAGCCCGGCAAGCCTTGATCTTGGCATCATTGCTGGTTTGGATATAACGTGGAATAGCAATTGCGGCCAGGATACCAAGGATAACAACAACAATCATAACTTCAATTAGAGTAAATCCTTTTCTGTTTTTTATCATTTAATTCACCTCGTGTTAATTTTATATAATAAAGATTGTTTTGTCTAGGGGCTTTTTTATCCCCCACGGAAATGGTATTACTGCGACACAACCCGAACTAAATCAAACATTGGTAAATAAATTGCTAAAGCAATAAAACCAACTACAGCCGCCAAAATCAAGGTTAAGGAAGGCTCAAGCATCACAATCAATCTCTTGGCAGATAATTCAACATCACGGTCTAAGGTGTCGGCACATTTTTCGAGCATCTCTGCCAAGGAACCGCTTTCTTCACCAGCGTAGACCATCTGGATAACCATTGGTGAAAAGATCTCATTCTTAAGCAGAGCTGTTGTCAGCTTACCACCACTTTCAACTGACGTTTTTATTTTGGCAGTTGCACTTGATATCACTTGATTGCCAACTACTTTATCCGTAATGCTAAGCGAGTCAACAACAGGGACACCGCAAGAAAGCATATCCCCCAATGAACGGACAAAGCGAGCCACCGCAACTTTTGAGTTAAACTTGCCCAAGATCGGCAGGTTCATGCTCAGCCAACCAAAAAATAGCCGGCCAATCTCTTTATTCTTGTAATAGTGATAAAAAAGATAAAGCCCGCCAATAACGGCCGTCAGCACCAACCAAAATTTCCTGACCATAAAACTTATGCTCAATAAAATAATTGTTGGTCCGGGCAGCAGGACATTGAGCTGGTGATAAACATCGGCAAAGACAGGGGCAACAAAAATAACTAAAAAGAAAATTATCACCATCGCTAATATCCCAACCATTAAGGGATAAGCAAAAACCCCTCGCACTTTAGCCTTAAGGGCAGCTTCTCGCTCAAGATACTCAGCAACCCGCTTTAAAACTTTAGGCAAGCCTGCCCCCTGCTCACCAGCATAGACCATACTGACAAAAAAACGGGAAAAAACTTTTGGCTGTTTAGCTAAACTTTCAGATAGGGTTGTTCCACTATCAATATCAAGAAAAACTTGTTTTAAAATATTCTTAAATTCTTTGTTTTCTTCCTGCTGCTCAAGTGCTGCCAGGGCATTGGACAGAGGTATCCCTGCGTCAATTAAATTAGAAAATTGCTCTGTAAAGGCAACAAGTTCGTCACTGCGTATAGACAACTCGTTTTACCTCCTCAGCTGTCACAAGCCCCTCGCGCACCTTCTCGTCCCCAGCCATCTGCAAAGTCTTAAGCCCCTCTTTAACAGCCAATTCTTTAATTACCGGAGCTGGAGCTTTTTCTTGAATCAACTTCTTAATTTCTTCAGAAACCTTCATCACCCCAAAAAGGCCGGTGCGGCTTTTCATCCCGGTTTTAAAACAAAAGTTACAACCTGCACCATGACACTCTTTGCAAATTTTACGGGCGAGTCGCTGGGCAATAACACCAATGAGAGTTGACGCGACCAAAAACGGCTCAACCCCCATGTCAATCAAACGGGTAATGGCAGATGGGGCATCATTGGTGTGCAAGGTACTTAGAACTAAATGGCCGGTTAAGGAGGCTTGAATCGCAATCTCAGCAGTCTCCTTATCGCGAATTTCCCCTATCATTATAATATTAGGATCTTGTCGCAAGATTGAGCGAAGTTCTCCCGCAAAAGTAATCCCAGCCTGGGCATTGATCTGGGTCTGGTTCACCCCGGTTAATTGGTATTCAACAGGATCTTCTACCGTAATAATATTAACCCCTTCTTTATTCAATTCACTTAAAATCGAATAAAGCAAGGTTGTTTTACCGCTCCCTGTTGGCCCTGTCACCAAAAGCATGCCATAAGGTTTAGAAATTAAGTCGCGAACCAAATCTTCACTATCTTTAGCTAATCCTAATTTTTCAAGGCCAAGCAGCATTTGAGTCTTATCAAGTATCCTTAAAACTATTTTTTCACCTGCAATATCTGGCATCGAGGCAACCCTGAGGTCATATGGTTTGCCTTCAAACGTTAAGCTAACATGGCCATCCTGGGGATGGCGCTTTTCTGTGATATCCATTTTTGAAATTATTTTCGCCCTGGAAACCAGCGATGGTTCTACATGCTTGGGGATAGTCATCACGTCGTGCAGTATCCCGTCAACCCGATAGCGCACCCGCATCTCCGGCTCCTGGGGTTCAAGATGGATATCAGAGGCACGGGCTGAAACTGCACCGTGAATAATTGAATCCATTAATTTAACTACTGGATCATCCGAATGAGAAATCTCTTCAATAACAGCAGTCGCATCTTTGCTCTCTTTTAGGCCTTGCATACGCATGTCAATCAAGGCTTGTTTGGTTGTCTCTTCAATGCGAAAGTGCTTGTCAATGGTAGCAAGCAACTCTCCTTCAGAAACAGGGACCGGCCTAATCTCTGAACCTGTAAGCAGTTTTATCTCATCAATCACTGCCAAGTCGTTAGGGTTGACCATGGCCAGTTCAAGGACATTGCCATCAAGTTTTATCGGCAGGACTTTGAAGCGGCGGACAATATCTTCGGAAACCATGTGGATAACCTGGGGGCTAAGCTGCTTTTCAAAAAGCTCAGCTACCTGATCGCTCATTTTAAGACCTTCCGGATCTTCTCCATCAAGGTTTTTGGCTCAAAGGGTTTGGAAATATAATCCACAGCACCAATTTCCATGGAGCGGCTGACAGAATCAGCCTTGCCAACTGCAGTTAAAATAATGATTGGGATTTTTTTAGTTTTATCGTCTTCCTTAAGCTGTTTGCAGGTCTCATAGCCGTCCATGACCGGCATCATCAAGTCCAGCAGAATTAAATCCGGCTTTTGCTGATTGGCAATTTTGATCCCCTCTTCCCCATTGCCTGCCGAGATAGTTTCATAATTAAAAGCCTTAAGCCGCATGGAGATCATTTCCACCATGTCTGGTTCATCATCAATTATCAATATTTTCCTTGCCATGGCCATATTTTATCACAATTTATTTATTCGCCAAGGAGCTTCTTTATTTCAGCTAGCAATTGCTGGGGCTCAAATGGTTTTTTTAAATAAACATTGGTGCCGGCTGCAAACCCAGCTGTTTCTTCTTTGTCCCCTGTCCTTGCCGTTAACATTAGAATAGGCAGGTGTTGTTTATTGTGCAACAGCTCATCGTCACGCAACATTTTGGCCAGGCTAAAACCATCCAACTTTGGCATCATCACATCAAGCACCATCAGATCGGGGGCTTCAAGGTTAGCCTTGCGCAAAGCTTGAAGCCCGTCATAAGCGGTAATTATTTCATAGCCATTTGCCTCAAGCCTGTCCTTAATCATCTCAACCATGTTTTCTTCATCGTCAACTACCAGGATTTTCTTTGCCATATTATTTCCCTAAGATTTTTTTTACTTTGGCCTGGAGCGTGGCTGGTTCAAACGGCTTGGCAATATAATCAACTGCCCCAACTTCCATTGATTTAGAAACCGCTTCCTGGTCGTTAAGGGCTGTTAACATTATTACCGGCACAGACTTGGCACTGTCATCTTCTTTAAACTGCTTACAAGTCTCATACCCGTCAAGGCCAGGCATCATCAAGTCCAACAAAATTAAATCAAGCTTTTCTTCTTGGGCAATTTTCAAACCTGCTTCTCCGCTTTCAGCAGATTTGACCTCATGCCCTAAGCCTGATAAAACATCGGTTGCTACCTTGAGCATCATTTTGCTGTCGTCTACTACTAATATTTTTGCCATTAACTATTCTTCCTTTCTCCCAGAACTTTTTCAATAGTGCTAACCAGCTCCTGGCCTTCGTAGGGCTTAGTGATGTAGCCGTCTGCTCCGGCAGCCAAGCCGGCCTTAATATCTTTTTCTTCAGCCTTAACACTGACAAAAAAGATCGGGATCTTTTCCAGCTTTTCGTCAGCTTTCAGCCGGCGACAAACTTCGGTCCCTTCAAGCTTGGGCATAATCCGGTCAAGCAGGACCAAATCAGGCTGCTCAGCCTCTGCCATCACCAGTCCCTGCTCGCCGTCTTCTGCTTCAACCACCTCATAATTAGCTGCCTCAAGCCTGTCTCTAATCATTGTCCTGGTGATCTCACTGTCGTCAACAATTAATATTTTTTTAGCCACTTTATTCTTCCCCCAAAATCTGGGTTATTTTCTTAAGCAGGACCTTGGAGTCAAAATCCTTGAGACAATATGCATCTGCCCCCAGCTCAAAAGCTTTTTCCATATCTGTATCTTCTTCTTTGACAGAATAAATTACCACTGGTATTTCTTTTGTGTTTTCATCTTCTTTAAGCTGCTTAACTACCTCATAACCGTCCATATTTGGCATTAAGAGATCAAGGACCACCAGGTCAGGTCGCTCTTTTTTAGCCAGGACCAACCCTTTCTGGCCATCGGCTGCAACCAAAACATCATACCCCCTTGAACCCAGCCTGGCAGCAATTATCTCTGACATGATCTTTTCATCTTCAACCACCAGAATCTTTTTTGCCATTTTAATTTCCCCTTTCTTCATGTGCGATCTTCCTGACTGCGTCAGGCTGGCCATTATATTTTGGCAGGGTAAAAGTAAAAGTTGTCCCTTTATTTAGCTCCGACTCAACACTGATCTTGCCGCCGTGAGCCTCAACCAAAACCTTAGTAATCGGTAAGCCAAGGCCTGTCCCTTTTGGCCCCGGCCCGGAGAGGCGGCCAAACTGCTGAAACTTATCAAAAACTTTTGGCAGATCATCTTTGGCTATGCCCTGGCCGGTATCAGCAATTTTAATAACTACTTCATCACTTGGCGCAATCGCTTCTATGGTAATACTGCCGCTAGCTGGCGTAAACTTTAAACTATTGCCAACCAGGTTAACAAAAACTTCTTCAAGCCGGTCTGAATCAACAAAAACATCCAGCTTGTCTTTTACTTTATCACAAAAAGATGAGAACAAGCTAATTGATTTTTTCTGGGCTGACAGCTCAAAAGATTTTATTACTTTTTGGATCATTTGACACAAATTAACCCTAGTCAAATGCAGTTCCATCTTGCCTGATTCAATTCTAGAAATATCAAGCAAATCATCGATCAACCTGGCCAACCTAGCCACATTTTCCTGAACTGTTGTAAGGAGTTTGCCCTGTTTTTCATTGAGCTCTCCATATAATTTTTCGTTGACCAGCGATACCCCCTCTTTAATAATTGCCAAAGGGGTGCGCAGTTCATGGGAAACAGTAGAAACAAACTCGGTTTTTAAGCGGCTACTTTCTTTTAACTGCTCTTCCCTTTTTATCCTGGCTGATTCATCACGCACTGTTGCTTGAAGCACTTCCTTGCCATCCAAAACAATCTTTGAAAGCAAGACACTGGCCTCAAATTCTTCGCCACTTATTTTTTTATGCCTCCACCTAAAAAGGTGTGACCCTTTTTCCATGGCAATAGTCATCATTTCCGCTGCTTTTTCCCCGGATAAGCGGCCATCTGGCTGGCGCTCTGGGGACAAATCTGCCGGCGATTGCCTGATAAACTCCTGTTCATCTTTGCAGCCAAACAACTTAATTGTAGCAGGGTTACCATTAAAAAAATTTCCCTGAGAAACAAGGGTCATAATTGCATCTTGAGAGGAAACATAAATAGAACGAAATTTTGCTTCTGATTGGGCAAGCTCATCTTCGTTTTTCTTGCGCTCGGTAATATTTCTGACAACATGGACCACCCTGGTTAATTTTCCTTGTTTGTCAAAAATCGGCGACGTTGTTACAGAGAGCCAGGCTTTTAAAGCCGGCTCAAAAAACTCAGAGCTTTTCCTCTCGCCGCTGGCTTTTGTCTGGACCATGGGGCAAATCTGAAGCGGCTGGTTTTTGCCGTGGAAAATTGAGTAGCACTTCTGGCCAATAATTTCTTCGCGTTTCTTGCCCAGCATTTCGCAAATCACCTTGTTGACGTTAATAATTTTAAAATTCTCATCCTGGATTGAAACCCCGTCAGACATGGCGTCAAAAGTCTCTTTCCATTCCTGGGCAAAGCGGGCGACATGCCCCTTTTCTTCCTGCAGGTCCTCCAGCAAATTAAGGGTGGCTAAATGGGTTTGCTCCATCTCCATGGCGTGTTCAGCCTGGACTTCCAGCTCGGCTTTTTTGTGGCGCTCCTTATCCAGTTCCCTTAAATCATCAAGCATTAAGTTAATGGCCACCAACAGCGGGGTGAACTCGTCTTCTTTTTCCGGCACAGGAAGGGAAACATTAAAATTCCCCATAGCTACCTGCTGCAGGACAGGGGTTATCTTGGCCATTCGTTCAGCTATTCTCTGTTTGTATCCGAAACCAAATTGCATTATTTATCTTTCTTAAGCCAGGCAATGGCTTTTTTAACGTCGCCAAACCACCTGACCCGCTCTTGTCGATTGATAGAGCTGACAATAAAATCAAAGACCACCTGATAGTCAGGGTCAGTGATCAACTGGTTAAAGCGGGCGATCAACATCCCCTCTTTGTTCATAAAAACCTCAAAGGTGTTTTTTAAGTCTTCAGCCATGTTTTTCCTCCTTGAGCCGGCGGATCTCCTCCTTAAGCTCGCGCATCTTAAGCTCGCGGTCCACCGCCGTCTTTTGGAAAACCTCTGTCTCA
>JBDRMQ010000122.1:0-3472 GCA_043811955.1 bacterium
GGCTTCATCAGAAATAACCGCGGCCCTGATCTTAGTTAAATCACCTTCGGCCCGCTCTGGAAATTTATGATAAATATACTCACTAATAACTAATTTTAAAATGGCATCACCCAAAAACTCTAAACGTTCATTGTCTGGGATTTTGTGTTCGTGACCATAGGAACTGTGGGTTAAAGCGTGGTTTAATAAAGTTTTACGTAAAAATGAGGTCCCAATCTTCTGCTCGATCTCTTGAAGCTCTTTTTGCCTGGAGCCGGATAATTGTTCCATTTGACATACTATTCTACATTATATAGAATGAATGGTCAAGAGTTTGGGTAAAAAAGGAGGGCGAAATGGCTGTTCTTTCTCCAATTATGAGTTTTATAGTCGACAAAGAAATTGGGTTCCCTATCCCGTCTGAGAAAGAGAAGATCAACAAGGCGCTAAAGCGCTATCGCAAAATCCTGGCCATGCACCCAAAACGCAGTGACGCCCCTGAGCTCATGTTTGGCATTGCCGACCTTTTAGTCGGCCGTAATGACCCGGGAGACTACGCCGAAGCCTTTAAATATTATGACTTTATCCTGCTGCGCAATCCACCTTCTTATCTTAAGGCCCGCGCCCTAGTTGGCAAGGCAGAGCTAATGATCGTTAACCGAGATGAGCTGGGGAACGCGATTTCCCTTTGCGACCAAGCCAGAAAAATATTAGGCAGTGATGTTTCTGACTTCTTTGCCGCGAAAACCCTGATAGTTGAAGCTGAACTTTGCTTTGTCCGTAAAGAAAAGGGTGACTGGGCCAAGACCTTGAACCTGATTAGCCAGGTCATCAAAGAAAAAAATGCTCACTGGTATTTTCGCGGCCGCGCCCTTTTAACAAAAACAGAAGTTCTACTTTTCCGCGACCCAGATGACATTACCACTGCCTTAAAAACTATTGAATTCGCGCTCAAAGAGCTTAAATCAAGACCTGATGACTATTTTAGTCTTAAAGGAAATTTACTTAAGGCTGATCTCCTAATCCGCCGCGGGAAAAAGCGCGATTTAGAAAAAGCAGAAAAGCTCCTGAGCGAAATTATCAAAACATCTTTTGCTTACAAAGCCTTGATCGCCAGAGCGAAGATCAGTTTAGCCAACATTGTTAACCATCCCAAAGCTTCGCGTTTGATCAAACAGGTCCATGAGATGGAAGGGATAGACCCATATTTAATTGAAAAAGCTAGTCTGCTTCAAAAAAGCTTAAACCAAAAACCTGCTAAAAAAACCAAAAAAAAGGGAAAGTCTAAAAAGAGATAATGGGTAAGACGATCGCTGAAAAAATCCTCTCGGCCCACTCAGGCCAAGATGCCAAAGCCGGTGATATTGTTGTTGCTGACCTTGATTACATGATTGGGCAAGACGGAACATCAGGAGTTGCGATTGACTCTTTCCGCAAACTCGGGGTCTCTAAAGTTTTTGACCCAACTAAAATTGCCATTATTATCGATCATAGCTCCCCCTCCCCTAACTTAGGGGTCTCGGCCATCCACCAAAAAATCCGCGAATTTCAAAAAGAGCAAGGGATTAAGCTCTATGACATTGGCTGCGGGGTTTGCCATCAAATCACTCCAGAGCAAGGACACGCGGTACCAGGCGATTTAATTATTGGCGCAGATTCTCATACTTGTACTTACGGGGCTATCAATGTTTTTTCAACCGGGATCGGCTCAACCGACCTGGCAGCAGGCTGGGCTTCGGGAAAACTTTGGTTCAAGGTCCCGGAAACCTTAAAAGTTACCTACAAAGGAAAACTGCCCAAAGGGATTTATTCTAAAGATTTAGTCCTGAAACTAATCGGCGACATTCGCGCTGATGGAGCAACGTATATGGCGCTGGAAATATACGGTGAGGCCATCAAAAATATGTCGATCGACGCTCGCTTCACCATCTCTAACATGGCAATTGAGTGCGGGGCTAAAGCAGGGCTGATGGAAGCTGATAAAAAAGCCCTGGATTGGGTTAAAAAACATGCCAAGAGAAAAGCAACTCCTGTTGTTGCCGACCAAGATGCTAAATACGCCAAAACGATTGAGATTGATGTTGCAAAACTCGAACCACAAATAGCTAAGCCGCACACAGTCGACAACGTTGTCCCGATCTCAGAGCTTGGTGACGTCCCAGTGCAGCAAGGCTTGATTGGGACTTGCACTAATGGCCGCTTAAAAGATTTCCAAATTGCGGCCAAAATTTTAAAAGGGAAACAGGTCATCGATGGTTGTCGCCTAATTATTGCTCCAGCCTCAAAACAAATTTTACTCGATATGATCAAAGATGGAACTTATCAAACTTTGCTCAACGCAGGGGCAATTGCCGTGACCCCTGGTTGTGGACCATGTGTTGGCACTCATAACGGAGTTCCATCTGATGGCGAAAATGTTATTTCAACTGCTAATAGGAACTTCCTCGGTCGCATGGGTAACACCAAGGCTTTTATCTACCTCGGCTCCCCTGCCACAGTCGCTGCTTCGATGCTTGAGGGCAAGATCGCAGATCCCAGAAAATATCTCTAAATGGCAATTAGAAAAGGCATCTATCTATTTTTAATTCTGGCAATTATTTTTTCCTCTGCTGGTTGCTATCGCACTGTCACCATAAATGAATTAACTAATGATTACACTGGCTTACTAGGATCAAAATCATTGGGAGATATTTCGCTGGAGAAAGCAAACAAGATCAGACTCAGTTTATGTGGGATAACGCCAAACAGTAGCGGAACTCCAACCAGGAGCTATTTCAGTGATGATATTATTTTTGCGGCAGGCGGCACTAGTTATTATTTTTCACGAGGGTTAACTGATAATTCGAGCCTTTCCCTTAATTTCGGACAAACTGGATCTCACGGTAAGGCTAATTCAGGATATACTGCAGGCCTGGCATTCAAAAAAGGTCTTCGCGCAGACAGCGATGGATACTATTGGATGGTTGCCCGCGTGGGATATGATTATCTCAAAGAAAGTTTAAACAGTTTCTATGTTGAAGAAGGCTTTAGGGTGGAGAATATCGAACTACATCAAGGGACTCTAGAAATCATTCTTTCTCAGCAGAACGGCAGATTTAAGCCCTTTTTCTCTCAACAACTTGGACTGGCATCTTTTTCTTACCAAGGTGGGCAATCAGGCTCAATTGTTCCTTCTTTTAACGAACTACTAATGACCGCTGTGGGGATTGAAATAACTTGGGACGATTGGGGAATTATTCTTGCCTCTAAATTCAAAACCAGTTCCTCTGGCCCTTGTTATACAGGACTGGGCGCCTACAAAAACTTGTAAACAAGATCGCGGATCCCAGAAAATACCTCTAATTTTTTTCCTACAGAGAAATTGAAAGTACAATAATTTAGCCATCTCACGGTAAAAACCCACACGCCTAAAATATATTTGACCTCAGCTTTTGCTTTCGGCATAATCCTCATGTATAATAATGCAATAAATAAGGAGATAGTTTGTGAATAT
>JBDRMQ010000123.1:0-2529 GCA_043811955.1 bacterium
ACAGTTGGCACAGACACAATCACAGTCTCATTACATGATCTAGTCACACTTGAAGCTGGCTCATACTTCTATATTACCCCTGTTGCAGAATCATCCGACGGCCAGAGGAACGGGGCTGAGACCTGGTTTAAGAAGGAGTGATTTTGAAATAGAAAAGAAAGATAGAAATTTTAGGTTTTTATGGACAGGGTTGACTACTTTAGGTATTTTGCTAATGGCAATTACTTGTAATTTAAGTAGCAGGCTTTATTATTTTTTACCATTTACTACTGCTATTAAACTCACGATAATCCTTATCTTGTCAGGCTTAGGCGGAGGCTTAATCTTGGGTTTTGCCCAAGCTTTTGCCCTTAAAGGTTATATTAAAAACTTCTCTCAGGGATGGTGGATTTTTTCGACAGTTTTAGCCACCTTGATTGCTTTGCCTTTTGAACAAGCTATGTGGAGAATGAACGGAGGCATAATAATGCCAAGTCTAATAATGCCAAGTCTTTTTAACCCTAATATCCACCGTTATGGATTAGTCTTTGGTCTAGTAATAGGATGTAGTCAATGGTTTGTGCTGAAAAGATATATAAAAAATGCTGGCTGGTGGATTATTTTCAATACTTTCGCTTGGCCAATAGGCTTTTTTACAAATATGTTTACCAATGCCCTGTTTATTTACGCATACTACCACATGCCCGAAGCCAGCTTTGTTAGCCTTGAAGCTAAGATGAATAACAGGGAACACAATTTTTCATCTCCTTACTTGCTCTTTCAAAATTTCTCTAGTTTTTTGTTGTGGGTTGGGGGTTCCTTTTTACTATCTCACGGGTTGATGGGAATAGTAATAGGAATCATCACTGGCCAAGTTTTATTGAAAAATTCTCTGAAAGCACAAGATTTCTAAAAGAATTTAGGTTCTTCCAAAGCTGCGTGGTTATAGCTTACCAGAATTTAATAGTTTTTATCCATTTAATAGTTTTTATCCGCTGTCACACAACTTGACATAAATTACGCATTACTGTATAATCATTGATGCGTAATGAAAAACCCATTTTTTTATGGTCAAGCAGCCACAGGTGAATATTTCACCAATCGCCAGGAAGAGATAAAGGCCTTATCTTCTGATCTAGCCAGAAGTCAAAATGTCATCATCTTTTCACCAAGGCGCTATGGCAAAACTTCTCTAATCAAAAAGACCCTTGGGCTCCTCAAACAAAAAGATGTGCTAACTTTTTATGTTGATTTATACGCCCTCACCTCGAAAAAGAAGTTTATAGAGATCTTTGCTCGAGCCATTGCCCAAGAACTAGAAACAGACTTAAACAAACTTGCCAGGCTACTTCAAAATCTCTTGCCAAGAATCTTACCTAAATTAATCATCAAAAACAAAGGCTTGCCAGAACTTGAGTTTGACTTCAAGGGAACAGCTAAAAACATTACAGCTAGCTTATCCGATATATACGAAGCAATTCCAAAACATATAAAGAAGAAAAAAAAGAAAGCTGTGGTTGTTTTTGATGAATTTCAAGAAATTATGAACTTAGAGGACGAAGAGATAGAAAGGACCCTGCGTTCGCATATTCAATTCCATCATGATGTCTCATATGTCTTTATGGGGAGCAAAAAACACTTAATGACCAAACTCTTCAACGACCCTAATCGCCCTTTCTACAAAAGTGGCAGACTGTTTCCTTTAAAAAAAATAAGGCCTGAAGATTTTGCTAAGTTTATTTCAGCCAGGTTGGCCAAGAGCCGCATCAAAATCGAAAGGAAGCTGGTCCTAGAAATATTAGAGGTCACTGAATGTCACCCCTATTACACTCAGCTTTTCTGTAGTGTTTTATGGGAGCGCTCTCTTGACAAAGGAAAAATCGAAAAAATAGACCTTGATAAAGCCCTAACAGAAACCATCTCCCGATCTGCCAGCATTTATGTTGAAATCTTTGATAATTTAACTAATTTGCAAAGGAAATTTCTTGAAGCCTTGGCTAAAGGACCCACCAATAATCTATATTCCAAAGACTTTATTTTGGAAAACGAACTAGGGGCCCCCTCTAGCATTCAACGATCCTTAAAATCCTTAGTCCAAAAAGGAATTCTTGAAAAGGAAAATGGCCTATATCTGTTTTCTGATATCTTCTTTAGAAAATGGCTGGCCTCTCTGCGCCAAAATAGCTATGAATAACACCCAACCATCACCCTCATTCAGGCATGATCTAAGAGAACTATCTCTAGATGACCTAAAAGATGTCTGCTTTGAGTTAAACTTTTCAAAATTCAAAGCTAAAGAAATCTTCAAGTTTGTCCACCAAAAACTTGGGGAAGATTTGGATAATCTCACCACCATTAAACTATCTGAGCGAGAGCTGCTCAAAGAATACTTTTTTATCTCAAAGCTTACTCCAGCCAAAGTTCAAAAAGATAAAATGACTGAAAAAGTAACCTTTGAGCTTGAAGATGGCAATATTATCGAAACAGTCTTTATGGACAACACCGCTAACCGCAAAACAGTTTGCGTCTCCTCTCAAGTCGGCTGCCCCA
>JBDRMQ010000124.1:0-2178 GCA_043811955.1 bacterium
CGCTTGGTTCTTGTTCCAGCCAGAGCTGGTGTTGGCTATTAAAGTTCTTTGTTTTATTGCGAATGCAAAAAGAGCAGTCATTGGTGCAACGATTAGTAATGTTTAAATATAGCGAGTCCTTGATTGGATAAGCGATTGTGCCCATGTTTTTATTATAGCATTATGACTCATGGGTTGACAAAATTCAGGCAAAAGTGCACAATAAACACATGAATTACGGGCTTGGGTCCCATTTTTTGCTGGATTGCTATGGGTGTTTAAGAGAAAAATTAAAGGATGTTTCTTTTATCCATAATTTACTTGACGCTTTTCCAGCCCAAATTAGTATGACCAAGGTCTCTTCCCCCAATGTTTTTAAATATAACGGCAAAAATGCTGATGATTGGGGTATTTCTGGGGTTGTCTTGATTGCTGAGTCCCATATTTCGATCCACACTTTCCCTGAAAAAGACCATGCTTTTATTGATATTTTTTCGAGTAAAGAATTTGACACAAATTTAGCCCGCGATATTTTAATGAAGGCTTTAAAGGCTACCCATCACGAAGAAAATTTTCTTCATAATGGCAGAGAAGATAACCCTGATCTGCCTAATGTTGCTGGGATGGTCCAGGATTTTGCTTCAGCCCCAATAGTTTATCATTAGAGATGTTACCCTCAAAAAGGTTTGCCCTGCTGCCTGTTCCCTTTGAAGCTACTACGACATATGGGCAAGGGACAAAAAAAGGACCCGCCGCAATCATCAAAGCTTTCCCCCAAGTAGAAGATTTTGATGATGAGCTTTTGCTTGACGTAAAGGATAAGATCAAGGTGAAATCAAAGTGTTCTGTCCGACGTCTCTGGTCCGAAGTCCGGTCTCATTTGACCAGGGGAGAGATTCCTGTGGTTTTGGGTGGGGAGCATTCGATAACACCTTCAGTTGTTAAAGTAGTGGCAGGGGAGTGCGAAAACCTTTCTGTTCTCCAGCTTGACGCGCATGCTGATTTAAGGAATAAGTATCAGGGTTCCAAAAATAATCATGCTTGCGTGATGCGCCGAGTTTTAGAAATTTGTCCTGCCGTGCAGGTTGGGATCAGAAATATTTCAGAAGAGGGCTATGAGTTTGCCAAAGCGAGCGGTCAGCTTAAGAAGCTCCATTTTGCGCGCCAAAAGAGCTCTCTTGCAAAGATCAAAAAGCAACTGAGCCAAAACGTTTATATTACAATTGATCTAGATGTTTTTGATCCAGCGACTTTACCAGCGGTTGGCACGCCTGAGCCAGGGGGGCTTTTTTGGCCTGAGATAATTAAGATTTTGAAAGGGGTTTGCCAAGCAAAAAATGTCGTTGGCTTTGATGTAGTTGAGCTTAGTCCTCGCCGAGGTGATATTGTTTCTGATTTTACCGCGGCCAAGTTGGTTTATAAGCTTATAGGCTGCATTTCAAAATTCTGTCATGGCCGCTCAAGTCTTTGATAACTTCAACTTTTGCGTAATGTTTGGCCAGTTCTTTGGCTTTTGCCCCTTGGTTGTAGCCGATTTCGAGTAAAAGGGAGGAGGTGTGGGGTTTGAGGGGTGAGGGGGATTGGCTGATTAATTTTCTGATATAGTCTAACCCATCAACGCCGCCATCAAGGGCAGCGCGCGGTTCAAAATCTTTAACATCTGGGTCTAATTTTTCGATTTCAGCTCTTGGGATATAAGGTGGGTTGGAGATGATCAAATCAACTTTTTCTTTCAATGGTTTGAGTAGGTTTCCTAGCCGAAATTCTATCTGTTTTATTACTCTGTGAGTTTTCGCATTTCTCTCTGCAATCTTTAATGCTTCTTTTGAAGAGTCAATGGCGATAATTTTTGCTTTGGGCAAATATTTGGCTAAAGTTATCGCGATACAGCCAGAACCAGTGCCGATGTCGGCAATGATGGGTGTGGGGTATGAGGTATGAGGTATGAGGGAGTTGATTGCTTGTTCAACTAATAATTCAGTCTCTGGTCTGGGGATAAGAACATTTGGGTTAACGTAGAAGTCAAGGGACATAAAGGGTTGGTTTTGGACAATATAGGCAATTGGCTCGTGTTTTTTGCGGCGGTCGAGAAGTTCATCGTAGAGTTTTTGCTCTGCTCGAGTTAATTTTCTTTCAGGATGACTAAAAAGCTTTGAACGCGGGGTCTTTAAAACGTGGCAGAGAAGGATTTCTGCCTCA
>JBDRMQ010000125.1:0-5340 GCA_043811955.1 bacterium
CGCTCATGTTTCCAACTAAGTCCCGGGCCGAGACCTCAACTTCGTATGATCCCTCTGCTAAAAAAAGGCTAGAACTAAAACAAATAGTTTCACTTTCTGGGCTGACAATTACTTCTGGCGAAATTCCAGCCAGATTGATCAATGTTCCGCTCGGATCAAGGCCAGAACCTTGGTCTAAAATAGGGAGAGTGATCAAGGCTGAAGAAGAAGCAAAAATTTTGTCTTGCTGGATTGCTGGCGGCGTTTTATCAATTTTGAGTGTGAAGCCAGTCTTAAATTCACCCAAGAATAACTCCCCCTTATGCTGGCCATCAAAAAGATTGCTTGGCAGTTGCACAAAGCCAAAGAGCTTGTTTTCTTCGCGGTCATAGCTTAGTCTCCCCGTTAGTTCTTTTTTGTTGAGGGTGATCTTTGCTTCGGCCAGCGAAGGAACTGGGACCAATGGCTCTGCTTCAATAATCAAGATTGAATCTGGTCTGTACCAATCATTGTTTGAAGGCTTTAAGACCAAAAGATCTTTTTTTTCTTTGATTTGGAACTTAAAAATTTGGCTTTTTTTGCTGTGACAGAGCCCATTTGAGGTCTGAGCTGTTAATTGATATTCACCCACGGGTATTTCTGCGGGCAATTTTAAGGTAAAAGCTTCTTGCGATGGAGGCGAAAATATTTGGGTTAGTTGCCAGGCCTTAGCCCCTAAGGTTTCCTTTATTTCAATTGAACAAATAACAGGTTCCCTGGCAAACAATAGACCAGAAATTTGGTTGTTTTCAATCGAGGTAACCTCACAGCCTTCCAGCCCAAAGTCTGGGAAAAGATAATAATGGGGCTTGTCAGTAAAACAAACTAGCGAGAGAAGATTGTTGTGAAAATCTATGTCAATGAGTTCCCCCTCAAAATTAAATTGCTTTTTTTGTGAAAAATATTTACCGCCGTCAATGGAATTACAGAAGAATATTTCTGATCCCTCAAAGAGCTTTTGCTGCCAAAAAACCAAAATAGTGCCGGGTAAAATTTTTATTTTAGGGGAATGAGGGGGAGCCGGGGTTTGATCCAAAGTTACTATTTCAGGCGTTGGCATTTGCGTATAAATGATCCGGTTGCGCGCGATGTCATTGTTTGCGGCAAGAGCGCAAAGCAGGGTTTGCTGGTCTTGGCCGATTGCCAGGGCCGGGTTGGCTAGTGCTTCCCCTGTGATCTCTAGGTCAAAGTAGTGCTTAAAGTTAGGGTTGCTTGCCTCACTTTCGCTATACTTAATTTTGCCTTGATTTGCCCAGGCCAAAGCAATTTTTTCCTCGGACAGGGCTAGGGCGGGCTGGCTGCCGCTTTCGGTTAACAAGAGCGCTGGCGAGAAAGAATGGCCAGCGTTTTTAGAATAGGTAAAGAAGATTTTGGCGTCAGCTGTGGCATATATTAAATAAAAGTTGTTTTGGCTGATTTTTAGATCAAAGCTGGTGATTTCTGGTTGATCAAACGTGTAGATTTTTTCTCGAGTGCCAAAATTTGGTTTAATGACAATTAATTCGTTTTTTTCCTGTTCAAAAAAGAGACGCTGGCCAAAACTATCTAAAGAAGTTAGGGTGGTTTGAGCACTTGAAATTCCAACTAGATACACCAAAACCGCGATAATAATTATTATCTTGGAGAGCTTCATGTTTTGACCATATTCTAGCACGCGGAGTTGAGAAATCAAGACCGCCCTGTTATAATGAATTTTCGATGAAAAAGCTAAATAAGATTGTTATTGTTGGGGCTGGGCCAATTGGTTGTTATTTAGGGCAATTACTTACTCAGCAGGGTTATTCACCGCTTATTCTTGAAGAACACAGTGAAGTGGGCCGTCCAATTCAGTGCGCGGGCATAGTTGGCCGCAAAGTTTTTGAAGATCTGCGCCTTCAACCTTCTCAAGAATCTGTCCAAAATGTGATTGATGGGGCTAAGGTCTATTTTAATGGTACTTCTTTTACAATTAGAAGGCCCAAAGTTGCTTATATAATTGATCGGGCAGTTTTTGACAAAGAATTAAGCAAAGGTCTTGCCATCGAGTTTAATACAACTGTTAAAGAGGTTTATCCAATCAATGATGGATATTTGCTCAAGACGAATAAGGGTGAATTTTTTGCTGATTTAGTGGTGGGGGCGGACGGGCCAAATTCAAAAGTGCGCAAGTCATTAGGTTTTTCTTCTGATATGAAACTTTACCGTGGTTATCAATATCGGTTAAAAATGCCGCTTAAAGAGCAAGACCTGGTTGAAGTCCATTATGTTAAACCCTTTTCAATGTTTACTTGGCTTATTCCCGAAGGGAATGGGACCTCTCGTTTGGGGACAATAACCAATAATCCATACCAAGAGCTAAATAACTTTATGACCGAAAAATCAATAACTTCTGAGATTATAGAAAAAAACGCGGGAGCAATTCCGATTGGGACCTGCCAGTTAGTGAAAGGCAATGCTGTTCTAGTCGGTGATGCCGCGTGCCAGGTTAAGCCCATTACCTCTGGCGGGATTTATTATGGAATGAAGGCGGCCGAGCTTTTAGCCGACGCGATTGTCGCGGGAGACCTTGCTTTGTATGTGAACCGCTGGAGCGAGGAGTTTGAGCAAGAGGTGAAAATTTGCCTTTTGGCCCGCTACGTTATGGAAAATATGGGTGAGGATGTCTTGGCGAAAATTTTCTCCTATGTTCGAGATAACGCGAGCCTGATTGAAAAGATCGGTGATTTTGAAAACCACTCTTCTATTCTCTGGAGCCTGGTCTCTAACCCGCGGACTTATCCCACTATTGGGGCGTTAATTCTGGGGATGATAAAAAATCCAAGGTTTCTTTTTCGCTCACTTTTGCGTTTGCCTAAATGAAAAAGATAATATTAGTAATTTCAATTTTTTTGCTTGGTCTGTATTTTTTTTATCCTGCTATTTTGAATAATTTGGCAACCTCTTTGGTGGCAGAAGACCCTCTTGGGTTTACAGAAATGATTGTTGTCTTAAGCGGTGATTCAAACGGAGAGAGGGTTGCTGAGGGGGTTAAACTTTATAAAGAAGGTTATGCCAAAAAGATTTTAATGGTTGGGGGTTCTCTGGCCTGGAAGTTATCTAGTGCTGAATGGATGAAAAAACAAGCTCTGGAGTTAGGGGTTCCTGCTTCAGTTGTTTTTCTTGAGGGTAAATCTAAATCTACGGGAGAAAATGCTTTGTTTGCTCTGCCGATTTTGAAAAAGCATGGGGTTAGCTCAATACTTTTAGTTACTTCTCCTTATCATACTAAGCGGGCTGGCCGAGTTTTTCGCAAAGTTCTTGCGCCAGAGGGAATAACGGTTATAACAAGAGCGGCCAGAGAATCTATTTTTAAACCTTTAAGCTGGTGGCAAGATCATGAAATGTCTCAGTTGGTTGTTAATGAATATTTAGCTTCTTTTTATTATTTTCTGAAGGGATATTAAGCTGTTTTTTTGCTATAATAAATTTGAGGTAAACTAAATGAAAAAAGACATAGTTCTGGTAACTGGCGGGGCAGGATATATTGGGGCTGTTCTCGTGCGAAAATTGCTGGAACAAGGCGAAAAAGTGCGGGTTTATGACAAGCTTTATTTTGGGGATTCTGCCCTTGATGAGGTTAAAGATAAAATCGAGCTTATCCCTGGGGATGTTCGTGATTTTCGCGATGATTTGCTTGATAATGTTAAGTGCGTGATGCACCTTGGCTCGCTTTCCAATGATCCGACAGCTGAGTTTGATCCCAAGGCCAATAAGGAGATTAATTTTGAAGGGACCATGAAGGTTGCCGAAGCCTGTAAGCGGTGTGGCGTAAAAAGGTTTACCTTTGCTTCATCGTGTGCTGTTTATGGTTTTCATCTTGAAGGGATTGCTGATGAAAAATTCACGCCAAATCCCCAGTCTGAATATGCGCAGAGCAAACTTGACGCTGAAAATGGGTTAAAGTCTTTGGCTGACCATGATTTTTGTCCAGTTATTATTCGCCAGGCCACGGTTTTTGGCCTTTCTCCCCGTATGCGCTGGGATTTAGTGGTCAACACCATGACGATGGATGCTTTTGCTAAAGGCCGGCTCCATGTTTATTGTGCTGGTGATAATTGGCGGCCGCTAGTTGAGGTGCGGGATGTGGCCGCGGCGCATATCTTGGCCATGAAGGCGGAGGAGAGCGGGGTCTCTGGGGAAATTTTTAATCTGGTTAAGCGCAATTTTCGGATATTGGAACTTGGCTACTTAGTGGCTGAAGTTTTGAAGCAAAAGAGAAAGATAGAAGTAGAAGTCTTGCATGGGACCAAGGAATCTCGCAGCTATCGTGTTGCTGGAGAAAAGATCAAAAAGGTGTTGGGTTTTGAGCCAAAAATTAGCGCGGCTGAGTCAGCGATTGAGATTTGGGAAATTTTGCGCTCGGGTAAACACACTGATTTTTCCAATCCTATTTATTACAATATTGAATGGATGAGGCTTTTGGTCGAGATGGAACAAAAATTGAAAGTCATTGGGAGGGTTTTTTAACCTCACCCCGCCTCGTCCGCCGCCGGCGGACTCGGCACCCCTCTCCTTGTGAAGGAGAGGGGGATAGATCAAAAGGAAGTGATGAAAAATGCAGGTTGGGTTAGGTTATGATGTTCATAAATTAGTTCGCGGGCGGAAGTTAATTATTGGCGGGGTTGAAATAAAGCATTCAAAAGGTTTGCTGGGTTGGTCAGATGGCGATGTGTTGCTGCACGCGATAATCGATGCTATTTTAGGGGCGATGGGCGAAGGTGATATTGGCAAACATTTTCCAGCGGGTGACAAAAAGTATAAAAATGCTGACAGTTTAGATTTATTGCGCAGCGTGGCTGAAATGCTGCGTGAAAAATGCTATGCCCTGGGCAATATTGATTCAACCGTGGTGGCACAGGAGCCCAAGTTAGCCCCTTATGTAATGGAGATGTCCAAGAAGATCGCCGAGGTTTTAGATGTTTCTTCCTCATTTGTTAATGTTAAGGCAAAGACAGAGGAAGGTTTAGGGTTTACCGGCAAGAAGCAGGGTATTTCTGCCTATGCGGTTTGTTTGGTCCATAAAAAAGTATGCTAAGACTTGGAATAAATGTTGATCATATTGCTACGTTGCGGGAAGCTAGGAAAGAAGGCTTTCCTGATCCACTAGAGGCAGCCAAAGAGGCGCTTGCTGGCGGGGCTGATGGGATTGTTTGCCATTTGCGTGAAGATCGCCGCCATATTCAAGATAAAGATGTTTGGGCCTTGCGTAAACTTAAAACTCGCCTTGACTTAGAGATGGCTTTAACTGCTGAAATGATAGAGATTGCTTGCCAGCTTAAACCAGACTTAGTGACCCTTGTGCCG
>JBDRMQ010000126.1:0-3148 GCA_043811955.1 bacterium
AATCAAGGGTGGTTGGCCGCTGCATATGTCTGGCTACCTGGACAATTTGGATCGGGGTCAGGTTAGAAAATATTTCCCGCCGCATACCCTCGATCCTTTTTTCCATTAAGCGGATCTCGTCAGTCATCTCCATTTTGCCGGCCTGGGAAATTTCTCTCAGCTCATCTAGCTTGGTATATAGGTCAGCTAATGGTTTTTCAAAGGCCAGTAAGTGTTTGCTATTGTTTGCCATTGAACCACCTGAGAATTTTTGTTAGGTTTTCCTTTAACTCAGCGCGCGGGGAAACAAGATCAATCATTCCGTGTTCGAGCAGGTACTCGGCGCGCTGGAAACCAGGGGGGAGCTTTTGCCTGATTGTTTGCTCAATGACTCGGGGGCCGGCAAAACAGATCAAAGCGCCTGGCTCTGCGATATTGATATCTCCCAGCATCGCAAAACTGGCAGACGTGCCGCCAGTTGTCGGGTCGGTTAAGATTGAAATATAGGGGAGCCCGTTTTCGCGCAGCCTGCCAAGTGCCGCAGAGGTCTTGGCCATTTGCATAAGAGACATTATTCCTTCCTGCATCCGAGCGCCACCTGAAGAAGAAAAAATGATCACCGGCAGCTTTTTTTCTACTGCCAGCTCAATGATCCTGGCAATTTTTTCTCCCACAACTGAGCCCATGCTCCCGCCCATAAAAGAAAAGTCCATGATCCCCAAGGCAGCTTCAACCCCGCTGATTTTAGCAAAGCCAGTCGCGATCGCGTCGTTAAGGCTTACTTTCGCTATTGTAGCCTCAATCCTTTTGACGTAGGGTTTTGAGTCGGTAAATTTAAGGAAATCCTTTGATTTTATTTGTTGATTTATCTCTTTAAAGCTGGCTTCGTCAGTTATTTGCTTGATCCTTTCTTTTGAGGTTAGTTTGAAATGGTAATTACACTTAGGGCAAACCTTTAAATTATCTTCAAGGTCACGGCTAAAGATGGCTTGATTGCATTTATAGCACTTAACCCACAAGTTGCCAGGAATATCAAGCCTTTCGCTGGTATATTGGGGTTCTGGTTTCTTTTTTCGTTTGAACCAGTTGTTAATACTCAAAGTGCTTGCCATAATAAAGCAGATTATGCTAATATGTCAAGTGAACCAGCTCAAAAAAGGAGAATAAAATGGGTTTAAGATCAAAATCCGGCCGCAAAAGGGTCCGCAGTTCGATTAAGAGAAAGGCTCGCAATCTACAAGCAAAAGGTGAGCTAAAAAAAGCTTTAAAATCTGTTGAAAAAGCCTTAAAACAGAACGCTTCCAATGTGGTTGAATTGGTCAAAAAAGCAACTTCAATCATTGACAAGGTAGCCCAGCGCGGCATTATCCACAAGAACAAAGCAGCGAGAAAAAAATCTCGGCTGATGCGTAAAGTTAAGAAGTAGTTCCTGGTGAAGCTTAAGGCTTTCGCAAAAATTAATCTTTCCTTAAGAGTTTTAAACCTTCGCGAAGATGGTTTCCACAACATTGAATCCCTCATGCAATCGGTTTCCCTGTGCGATTTTGTAACTGTTGAGCCTGCTCAATCGGGAATAGAGGTTACTTGTTCTGAGCCTAGCGTTCCCCAAGGCAAGGATAATATTGCTTATAAGGCAGCGGAATTATTTATGGGTATTAGGGATGAGGTGTGTGGTGTGAGGGTAAATATAGAAAAGAATATTCCCATGGCAGCAGGTTTGGCTGGAGGATCAGCGGATGCTGCAGCTGTCTTCTTTGGTTTAAATTCCCTCATACCTCATAGCTCACACCTCACGGCTAAAGAATTATCTGACTTGGGCGCAAAAATTGGCTCAGACATCCCTTTTTGCCTAACTGGCGGGACTTGCTTGGTTGAAGGGCGAGGGGAAGACGTTAGCCCGCAACAGCCTTTGGCCAAAACCCATTTTATTTTGGTTAATCCGGGTTTTGAGGTCTCGACCAAATGGGCGTATGAGACATTTGATCAAATGGAGAATGAAGAATGGAGAATGAAGAATGAATGCAAAAACGATCTTGAGGCTGTGGTTGTGGCAAAGTATCCGGAAATTATCAAAATTAAAGAAAGACTTTTGAGTTTGGGTTGCAGCCAGGCGCAGATGTCAGGGTCTGGACCGACGGTTTTTGGGATAGTCGGGGGAAAGGAAGAGGCGGAGGCTGTTTTTGCAAGGATTAAACAGGAATACCCCAGGAGTTTTCTAGTCGAAACTGTTGATAAAGGTGTTGAGGTAGTATGAGCTTAAATTTTGTTTTTACAATTGACGGTGATTGGGATGAATACTTTTATAGCCAACGGTCAGAAATTGAGCGACGGCCAAAAAAAGATCAGCTCATTATTTTAATCGAGCGCGAGATGGCCTTGGCAAAAGTGATTGACGGCAAGTTTATTCATTTTGTCCACACTTCACCCTTGGTGCGCGACTTTTTCCTGCAGCCAGAATTTATCAAACTTTGGCAGAAACTTGAAAAAAGTGGGGGGGAAGTTGGCGTTCATTGTCATGAGGAAGAATTATATCAAGCTTGGCACTATGATGATCAGGCACGGATGGAGTCAGCTATTGGTTTTCTCTTTAACGGATTGACTGAAGCTGGCTTAACCCCGAGATCTTATCGCGGTGGCTTTATGACCTTTAGCCCAAAGATTATCCCTATTTTGGAAGAGCATGGTATTTTTCTTGATTTTTCTTGCGAGCCTGGTCGTAATTTAATTAAAAATGATCAATTGATCTCAAATTGGCAAGGGGCAGCTAGCAATGTTTATCGGCTTTCATATGATGATCACCGTCAGGTTGGCAAAAGTAGGGTTTTTGAGGTGCCGCTTGGTATATATATTGAAAGGCAGTCGCTTTTTTCTATTTGGCAGAAAGCTAGACTTTTGTTTAAACAGTCAGGGACAACCATTGTTTCGGTCTTGGCTCACACTTATGATTTTACCTCGATGAAGATGCGCCTTAAAATAAAATTAGCCCTTTTAATCTTAAAAAGATATGGTAAATTTGTTGATACTGCGCAAACACTTAACAAAATTAAGGAGCAAGGTTTGTGAAAATAGGGATAGCAAAAGAAGATAAGCCAGAGGAGCGGCGGGTCGTTATTTTACCCAAAGAACTTCGGCCGATAGCTAGCAAGCATCAAGTTTTGGTTGAGAGGGA
>JBDRMQ010000127.1:0-2776 GCA_043811955.1 bacterium
TCCTGAACAGCCCTTAAAAAAGGCTTTTGGTTATAAGCGGCTAAATGCAAGCAGAGAGCTAGGAGGGTTGTTCCAATTCCCTTGAATCTCCTTTGGTAATAATCAGCTACGTGAAGGGCGAGGTTGGAGTATTCCAGGCAGCTAGGGGGATTAAATAATTCTGGGCCTAGCTCACGGACCATTCTCATCTCAGCAATTTTGTTGTCTAATTTTTCTGAAAAGGGGACGATTTCTAGATAAGCAAAAGCGCAAGTTCTGCCAAGGTGAAAAGCTTGGATAACCAAAGCTTCTGCCTTGTTTGTTCCTTTGCGGCTCTCCCAGCGCAAAGCAAAAATTTGACTGCCAAGATTTATTTGCAGTGCCTGGTCAGCGATAAAACCCATAATATCTTTTTGCTTTTGTTTTGGTGTTTTGTTAAGCAGGGTTGAGCCTGTGTTGTAGGTTGCTGGCCTTAGTTGATAGATTGTTGGCATGTTACTGCTTCCTGGCTTTTAACCGCGTAATTAAGGTTTTGTAGCCTGTAACTTGTTCCTGTTGGCCAGAAGTTTGGCTAGCTGTTGTTGGTGAACCTATTGATAAGGGACTTTTTTGGTTAATGCTACAAGTCATTTGACTATTTTATTATCTGAATGTTTTTTGATAAATTTCAGGGTTATTTTTCCCTAAATTATGCAAGAAATGGCCCTCAAAAGCCGATAATATAGTAAAGAATACCAAGGAGTATCATATATTATGAGTGGCTCTAGAGCTGCCCAAAATCGAATATTGAATTTGCTACCGCCTAGCTTGCGGAGTCCAGCCCAACGTAATCCTATTATTAGGGCGTACAATCTGGTGCGGCAAGCAATTTTTCCTGGCTCATTTTCTACAATTGATTGGTCTTTTGAAAAGACCGCGACATTTTTTAGACCTATAAAGGAGTGGCCTTCTAGCGATGATGCTCCAACAATTGCAGCCCTTGATCTAACAAAGGAAATGTTGACTAGGGTTGTTTTTCCAGTTGATACAATCAAAACTAGCCCACCTGAGATGACTACTGCTGCCAAGCCGTCTAAGCTGTCAGGGCCAGCGGTTATTGAGCGGCCGATTATTATGATTGAAGATGTGCAAGCGCTTCCCCAAGTAGAGGGAGAGGGAGTTTCCCTATCTAAAGCTGAAGAACCCGTAATTGGGGTTCCAGCTTTGATCAAGAATTCGGTGGAGGCTACTCAGGATTTGAGCGGTACAACAGTTGCTGGTCGTTATGAAGTGTTGCGCTCTCTTGCCGAAGGTGGGTTGGGGATAATTTACGTAGCTAAGGATTTACAGAATAATGGACAAGAAGTTATTTTGAAGACATATAAAAATGTTAGTGGGGGAAAGAGTTCGCTTGAAGCTGAAATTAGGACCATGCAAAAGCTGGGCCAGGGGTTACCCAATATTGTGAACTGTTTAGCTGCTGGTGAGAACTTTCTCATCCTTGAATATGTTCAACAAAACTCTCTTTTTTCTTTTATTCGTGGCCGGGGACCTCTCTTAACAGAAGATTATATGATTGCTGCGATGATGATTATTCGCGAGGCTCTGGTGGGCCTTGAATATTTGGCAGCTAATGATGTTGTCTCTGGCGACGTTTCATCAGCGAATATTTTGGCTACCTCGAATGTCCAGGAGGTGCTGGAACATGGGGCACAAGTGACTCACATTGATTTAGGTTTGCGTGAGTGGCTGAGAGTAAGGTTGGATGGAGGGGAGGGCTCCTTAGTTGTTGGGAAGCCTAGTTATATGTCTCCAGAGCAAGCAAGAGGGATTGATTCTATTGATCAGCTTACTCATCAATCCGACCTTTTTGGCTTAGGAATAACTTTCTTTCATATGCTTAATGGGAAAAGGCCTTTTGAAGGGATTCCTATGGATCGACGTATGTATCCAGATTTGTCTCTTGATTGTGAAATTTTAATTAGAAAAGGAAGGGAGGGTGATTTTTTTGGTCAACCCCTACCTGTAATTACCAGGAAAAGGGTGGAAGATATTTTTGGTAAAAATAATGAAGTTGCTTGGTCCCATTATTTTAGAAACCCCCAGGATCAAGGCTTTTTGATTTTTGAGCCAAACATTGAACAAGAGATTTTGGATGATTTAGCGGGGGAGCCGGAAAAACAGAATGCTCTGGTGCGCTATCTCCATCAGGCCCCGCTTGACCTCTATAATATTGATCGTGATTTGGGTCGCGAGGTTTTAACTTTTCTTTACCGAATGACAGGGGCTGAGGGAGAAAGCAGGTTTAGTGATGCCACTGATGCTCGTATTGCAGTTGAGGGCATTTTGCAAAGGGTAGCCGCGACTAGAAATATCCCTCTTAATTTTTTAAGCGCTTAAGTTTTTCTGAAATTTTTCGAATATTACCTCGATATAATATTAGAGGTATTATGTTTAATGTCTAATATAATAGAAAGGGCCGGGGTTTTTGCTTCTCCGCTTACTAGGAACTTGAAAAGGTCTATTAAACCGCTGGGTAAATATTCCTTTGATCAAAAGAATGGGCCAGCCAAGGGGATGGTTTGTATTTTGCCTCCCCCTGTTGATTTTCGCTTGATTCAAAGCTTGGCTGGTTTATTTCGGACAGGGGCAATATCAGGCTTTACCCCGGTCAAGGAGCGCGAACCCACAATTGTTTTTGTGGAGGGGAGTAAGCTGGCTAATGAGCTCAATTCCCCGGGAGTTTTACTTGGTTTTGCTTCTGAAGTGTGGCAGGCTGGACAAGAAGGGGAAGGGTTTCGTTTGGTTGGATTTAAGA
>JBDRMQ010000128.1:0-5163 GCA_043811955.1 bacterium
CAAATCATAGAAAACAAACTTAATGTTCGTGATGTTGAGGCTATCTCTGCCCCAGCAAAAAAGGTTAAAAAAGGCGGCCGCAAACGAGCTTTTACCCAAAACACCGAGCTTAATGCCTTGGTTGAAAAGCTGACCACCCACTTGGGGACTAAAGTTAAAATCTTTGGCACACCCGAGCGGGGAAAAATTGAGATTAACTACTTTTCAGAAGAGGATTTGAATAGGGTTTTGGAGATTTTAGGTGTGGGGAATGGGCTGTGAGGGGCTAAAGACCTGACATCAACTCAATTGCCTCTTTAATATTCTTGCCATCTTTCGCTGCTTGGAGCAAACAATAATAAAGTTTTTTGGTGGCAGCATCTTTATCTTTTAACTCGCCAGCTAGTTGGGATTCAAAGTGGGCCTTTCCTTCAGAAGGGAGAAAACGATAGACCTCTAGAAATTTTCGCACATCATTTTCTAATTTTATTTGTGGGTTCATGAAAAATTATTGTAGCATGAGATAATGAAGTGGAGCAAATTATTTAAGCTTCGGCTTATTCTGGTTCAAGGGATAAATTTTGAACATTTTTTAAGTCTTTCAAAAAATCACCCATTGTTGCGTGTCGCTCATCAGGATCTTTCGAAAGGGCCTTCAATATAACTGCGGCAAAAAGAGGGTTACTTTTCTCTTCAAAAGACTTGCTTGATATCTCCGTTGTCATAATACTGCGCATGTAATCAATCGGTTGACCGCTATACTTTCCATGTGGGGGAACCCCAGTAACCAACTCATACAAAACCGCCGCCAGCTGGTAAATATCAACTTTTCGCTCATCTTTAACATTAGCACTACATTGCTCTGGCGCTAAATAAGGGGTTGTCCCCTGAACCGTCATTGCTTCGGTCAATCGGCCGCCAGCTTTGCCAAATGCCGCAACAAATTGAGTATGTAGCATTTCTGCCTCATGCTTACCATTAGCAAGCTCAGCAATCAGTCCCAGGTCTGCTAATTTAGACTGGTCGTCAATATCAATAAAAATGTTTTCAGGTTTAATGTCCCGGTGAACCACACCACCCTCTTCTGATGTATGCATATAATCCAAGGCATCTGCCAGCTGGATCCCAATATCAAGCGCCCTTTGCCAGGAAAGAGTGCGCTCTTCCAGTAAAACCCGGTCAAGATTTGGCGACCGCACAGCTTCCATTGTAAAGTAGAGAACCTGGCTCTTATCTTTTAATGGATAGGGCTCTCCAGTAATTTGGTCATAAAGCTCAATATCATCCGGCCGCAAACTGCCAAATTCATAAGCAGCAACAATGTGAGGATGGGTTAATCTAATTTGACCTTCTGCCTCACGCTTGAAACGAATCTTTATTTTTCTCTCATCAACACAATGTGGAGAAATTACTTTTATAGCAACAATAGCTTGTTGGTCAATATCATAAACTTCAGCTGCGTGCGCCATGCCACCAGAGCCCAAAAGACCAAGAAAAATAAATTTAGGTTCTAGCCCATTCTTCCTGGCCTCAGCAAGTTTAATCTTGGCAATTTGGACTTTTAGCTTATAAATCTCTTCTTCTCTGGTCCTAATCTTATCAGTCAGCTTGGTTGCTTTTACCTGCAATTTGCCAGTGTTGGTCCCTTGCACTTGCCACAGCTTACTACTGAGTTTTTTTGTCTCTTCTTCAAGCTGATTAATTTTTTCTCTAAGAGCACTAACTTCACAAGACATAACCTGGTTAATTATCTTCTCCCGATTCCTTTCCGCTGCCATCATCCGCCAAAAGCCAACAATTCCAGCAGGGGTACCGGCTGCTCCACCTAAAACCAGGAAATCACCCAGTTCACGGACACCTTCCCCTAACCAGGCATAAGCTAAGCCCATACCAAGGGCAAAGGGGAGCCCTGCCATATATTTGACCATCCAAGCAGCAGTTTCCCAAGCGCGGTTCTTTCGCGCTTCAAAATCAAGCTTGCGAAACGGGGTTCGCACCCAAGACTTTATCCCTAATCTTTTTGATGTGAGATCAACCTTCATTAATAATCTAAACCAAACGGCTGTAAAATCGGAACTTGTTCTAGCGCGGCAATCCCTAAACCAATACCTACAAAGATCTCTGCGTCATCAGTGCGGCTGCTCCAGCTACCGCCGGCAATTAGCCGACCGATAAAAGAAGCCCCAACCTGTGGGATATCAACAATCTTGAAACTACCGCGAACAGAGCCGCCAACAACATGGCCGTCTAAATATGTATAGTTGGCCTGCCCATAAACACTCCAGCGATCACCAAAGAGCCAACTCGTCTCTATTCTGGCGGAACTACCAAAGCTTGTGCCAAGTAAAGCCGCTACTGATCCACGTAGCCTGCCATCAAAGGCTGCTGCGCCAACTCGAACCTCACCCAAAGTCTGGTCATCCTGGCTGGCAAGATAACCTTCCTGGTCAACCAAAACATCGCGAGTCATAAAAAGAGAGCCCCTGGCATCTAGCTGCCAGTTGCCAAAATCATAAGAACCATCTGCTCCAACGTAGAAAAAACGATCTCTCACTGATTGGAGATCAGCTGCCCGGCTTGCGCCAGTGCTGCCAAAGGCTCCAATCCTTAAATTTTCCGTAATATTAACCCAGCCTGCCAAAGTTCCCGAAGCACTTAACTGGAACTCGAGCTCTTCAGAAAAGTTTAAAGTTAACGGCCCAACTGCTTCGCCATATACATCAATCCAATCGTCAAAGCTCCTTGCGGGCGCGACTTCTGGTGGTGGTGGCGGGGTAACTTCATCTGGTGGTGGATTAACCTCTTCCGGTGGTGGGACAACATCAATTGGTGGCGGTGGTTGGATAGCAGAAACATAGCTAGCATAACTGCGGCAAGAACTTCCCAACAGTGAGCCTGCCTGCCGCAAAATATTGCCAAACCTGGTCTCAAGCGCCTCTCGACCAACACTCCAATCTATTGTCACATTAAGGTCACCAAGTGAGCCCTCAGTTAATCTTTCCTGCAAAGCAGGCAAAAGCTCGTTGTAAAGCGGGCCAAAAGAACGAGCTTCAAAATGCTCACCGATCCTCTGTTGATGAGCAAGATAAATAGAACGGGCTAAAGGATGTCCTTCTGATTGGAAGTTTTCTCTAATCCTCTGGTAAAGAGGATTAATCTGCTGTGACAGGTAGTTAAGGGTGCGTAAATCTTGTGCACGGTCTTCCTGCTGGCCGACATAAGAAAGCTCAATTACCCTGCCGCGGTAAATTCCTCGGGGATTAGCTGGAATAAAAAGATCAATCGCCCTCTGCAAAACGGCGGCATGGGAGACCTCTGCCTCAGCAATGCCTGTTTCCTGACTGACTTCACGTCTGGCTAAAAGCCAAACAGCCCTCCCTCGATTGCTCAGTGGCTGATAGTTAACACCATCAACAGGGGTGCCTGATTCTGTTAAACTGCGATAAACTGCGCCGATCCGCATCAAATCAAGAAAAGAATCAGCTATCCAGGCAGTTTCTTGTAAGACTACAGCTTGAGCCTCTGTTTCCGTAAGTCGGAGCTGGTCTTCCTCGGAAGGTGTCGCTCCTTGAGCAATCCCTGGTATTGTAATTTGAATCCTGCTGCAAATTTGTTCAATGCTCATAATTTACCCCCTAAATTGCGCCTGTCGCGCCGCTGCCAGGCTGTCGCACCCTTGGTGGTCTCAGTAGTGGTCCCCGCCTTGGCCGATCAGCATCCTGAGTTGCGTTAGGCGAAGCATCGCCTGGTGTTTCCCTTGAAGGCCCGGCATCGGAAATAGGTTCAGGAATAGGTTCAGCTACCGGCATTGGAGGAATCGGTGGTTCAGTGGCTGGTTCTTGAACAGGTTCCGGAACAACGGTTTCTCCATCCTGCACAGCCAACTCACAAACACCATCATCAACAAAAATCACTGCGCCAGAACAAGCAGGCGGGCCAAATAAAAAGTCCATGAACCAACCAACAAAAGGAATGTGACTAACAAAATCACGCAGGTTTGACCTGCGGTCATAATCAGAAGTTCGTGGTGAGGTCATGTCATACTGGGCTAAGACACCTGTTTCTGCCTCAAGGTAAGTTTCATGATAAACAATAAGCCTATTAATAAGAGCTTGCGGAACAGCTTCAATATCCAAGCGGCAGCGCTCAGACACAGCCTGGCGAGCCGCAGATTCCCAACTGTCCTGGTTAGCGTCAGAAACGCAAAAAAGCCCTTCTTGGACAACTGGAGTTTCTTCAGGCACATCCGCCGGCTGCGGCAAACCAGCTGGTTGGAAAACTTGCATTGGAATTAAACTTAATATTGATATCATGCTACCTTTTTATCGCACTCTTATCTGAGAAATTTCACTTTATTTAAAAAATTTCCCGCCTTCTTTAATTTGAAATATCTAATATTGATCCGGCAAAGTCCCGAATTTTTGATAAAATCAAAAATTCGGGACACTTTATTTCAGAATTTAATGATATAATTAAATTCACATGACAAGCTCAGAAGTCCAAAAAAAAGGCCAATTAGCCAAAGCCGCTGCCCAAAAACTTGGGCTAACCCCAACTGAAATCAAAAACTCAGCCCTAGATAAAATGGCTGCCAGCTTAGCCCAAAACGCGGAAAAAATCTTAGCTGCTAACTCCAAAGATCTTGAGACTGGCCAGAAAAAAGGCCTTTCCCAAGCCTTACTCGATCGCTTAGCCCTCAACGAAAAAAGAATCCAAACCATGATTGATGGCTTAAAAACAGTGAAAGAGCTTCCTGACCCTGTTGGCGAAGTTCTCTCAGAAAATAATCGCCCCAATGGCCTGAAAATTAAAAAAATTAGAGTTCCCCTTGGTGTTATCGGCATAATTTACGAAGCTAGACCAAACGTGACCGTTGACTCAGTCGCCCTTTGCTTAAAAGCCGGCAATGCTGTCATTTTGCGAGGTGGGTCTGATGCCATCAATTCAAATATTGCCCTAGCTGAAACTATTTCAAAGGCAGCTTATGAAGCTGGAATTCCAGAAGGGAGCATCCAGTTGATCCAAGACACTAACAGGTCAACCGCTGAAGAACTGATGAAAGCCCGCGAGTTTGTTGATGTCCTTATTCCCCGCGGAGGCAAGGGTTTAATCCAAACAGTAGTGCAAACGTCCCAGGTTCCAACCATTGAAACTGGCGAAGGTAACTGCCACGCTTATGTTGAA
>JBDRMQ010000129.1:0-3711 GCA_043811955.1 bacterium
CTCCCAAGAAAGTCTTGGGAAAGGGGTTTTAATCTTTGGAATATGCTTGCCGCGATATTGGTCAACATCTTTTTCAAGGGCAGCCATCGTATGGATCATAATCTTTTCAATTGTGTCGATCACATCATTTTCACTGCAAAAGGACATTTCAATATCAACTTGGGTAAACTCGGGTTGGCGGTCAGCCCGCAAATCTTCATCGCGAAAACAGCGAACAACCTGATAATAACGCTCCATCCCCGCCACCATTAACAATTGCTTGAATAATTGAGGTGATTGCGGCAGGGCATAAAACTTACCCGCATTTAATCGAGAGGGGACCAAAAAGTCCCTCGCCCCTTCCGGAGTTGATTTAGTTAAAAAAGGTGTTTCAATTTCTAAAAAATCTTCTTTGTCCAGACAATCAGCAATCGCCCTGGTTATTTTATGACGAAAGATAAGGTTCTCTCGCATCTTATCTTTACGTAGATCAATGTAGCGATATTTTAAGCGGATATTTTCATCAGGCTCGTTTTTAGCGTCGGCAACTTCAATCGGCGGGGTTTTAGCGGTATTTAAAATCTCCAGCCTGGAGACCACCATTTCCACCTCGCCGGTTGGAATATTTTTATTAACAGCTTCTGGAGAACGCGCAACCACTTGCCCCTTAACGCTAACAACAAATTCACTGCGCAGCTTTTCGGCTTGTTCATGAAGCTTAGGATTTTCTTGGTTAAAAACTATTTGGGCCAGCCCCGAGCGGTCGCGCAGGTCAATAAAGATCAAACCGCCGTGGTCACGGCGGCGATGGACCCAACCAGCCAGGGTAACTTCCTGGCCAATATCTTTTTTATTTAAGCTTCCGCAACTTCTTGTGCGATACATAATACTCTCCGATCTTACCCCAGTTAATTATTTTTTTTTAATATAGCCAAAGTAGCCTTAACTGATTGGTTGTCAGTATTGAGATAGGATATTGTAGCCGAAGGATAAAGGCCCTTAAGACCAGAAATAAACTCATCCGCCCAAGAAGGGGAAAGAACATCAACCCCGGCAAAATCCAAAGCAAGCTCTCGGCTGTCTGCAGTAGATAAAACATAAGCTTTGGCAGCGGCAAAGGCCTCTTTGCCCGCCGGCCGAGAAATCAACATCTTACCAAATTTTTTTATCTCTATTTTCATAAAATACTCTTTAATATTTCAAAAAAGCGACGCACCCATATATCGGCTGAACTGCTTGATCAAATGACATTGTACCATTTTTTATCAACACTAGACCATTGCCGGATCTAAAATCAAGCTCCCAATTATTATCTCTGACCGCAGCAGCGACAAATTTAAGGCCGTTTCCTCTTTGTTCGGGGCTCCGACCGGAAATAGTCTGAATAAAGGCGATTTCAATTGCTTCTTGATCGGTCTTTATATCAGGGATTATCCTGGATAGCGTCTTTCTAATACCTTGCCCTCTGTCAGCAATAGTCAACAAACGCTCGTTCGCATCATGCTGGAAATATACACCCGTAACATCTTGCCAGGTGCCCAAATTATGATCAAACGAATTATTCCCGATCTCCCCTGCTACCGCCGCCAATAATGGGTCATTTGCTTCCTGAAAAAAATTATCAAGCTTAGCCTGAAAATTATCCCGACTTAAGCTCTGGTAATCTTTACTAAAAGCAGCTTCCACCTTTGGCAATTGCAACCATAATAATAAGTCTTTTGTAGTGAAATTTTCGCTCATTTCTGACGATAATATTATAGCAGAGATAAGAGGCTTATAAAATGCCCAATTTAACAGTGCAGAGGTTCTTATATAGTGAGAGGAAATTACTATGATGAGACTTCGTAGACTACAGCTAATGGATTTTTCTAGACAAGCAGCGACTGCCCCCAACGGCATCGACTTAAACAGATTTTTTGGGCCTGCCCATCCTTTATCAGAGAAAAAGGGAACCTTCACTGGTAGAAAACCAGCAGAGATTAGACAATTTATGGAACTGGTTTCTGAGCCTGGCAAGCCACAAACTCTGGCCATTCAATATCGCAGAATTGATGCAACCGTTATCGGCTATGTGTTTGAAGCAGCAAAGACTACTCCCGAAAACGCGTTATTAAAAGCGCGCGAAAACATCCGTTCTGCTTATCAAGATTTGGTTTTTAATGAGATCAATGATAACGAACTCCGCTATATTGAAGGAGCAGAGGCAAAACTTACCCCACTGATGGATGATTGTATAGCTACCCCATCGCTAAATAAATTCAGCCGGTATTTAAATGAATTAAACAATCTTTATTTTAAGCAAGCCCCGGAAAGTGTTCAGAGATTTTTTGCCTTGTATTTTCTCTATGGTTTAACAAATTCAGATTACATGCGAGATAATTCATTTTTTAGCAGTGAGCTCCCTCCGTCCGACGGTTTTCTGGGATCAGATGATTATGCGCGTAACATTTTTAGGATGTACAAATCTTTATCCAATCACAATGATATGCCAGAATTCCTCTCAATCATTCGCCAATCGTTGACCATGGCTAAAGAAATTATTGACAATCCTAGTTTACTCGGTGAGACTAAGTTATATTTTGAACGCAGATATCATGAATTGCCTTCATGTGATGCCCTATATTTTCCTAGGGGGGTTCAAGAGACAAGAGAAGATAACTTACGAAAACTTGATGCCAATCTCCCGCTACCAAAAGGCGAAGCCATTATTGATCGTCAAGCGCGTGTTTTGCGTTATGCTGACTACACAAGAACTGCCCCTTATACTTCATTGGAGGACTGGAGCTTTGATAGTTTTAGAGATCAAGGTTTCATGGAAAATCAGATTAGGGGACGCCGAGTTCTTGAGATAGGCAGTGGAGTAACCGGCTTAATAAAGAAAATTAGATCGTTCAATTCAGCCGATCCGGACAATAATCCCTTTTGCCAGGCTATTGGGATAGATTTAGAGACCGACCCAGAAGATCCCTACACTATTAATATGAATGTTTTCGATATTCAATTTTCTGACGGGGTTTTTGATGTGGTGACTGAAACGCTGTTCTTCAAATATCTTGAGGATATGTGGTGTAGAGGTTATAGTGACGCCCCGCAAGTCCCAAGAGAATTGGCTTTTTACATAATTATGCGCTCAGCATTTGAGATACATCGAGTATTGAAACCAGGCGGTTCATTAATAAGAAGCTTTGGAACACCGTCGATTTTAGATTACTTAATAGAGACATCTAATATAACGCAATAGCAGCTACCATCAGCTCTCCGCCACCCCATCCTGCTCCGCGCACACGTTCTTCTCCTCAATCGTAATGTATATTTCCTCGGCATAGAGGTTCATGGCTTTACATCTTGGGCACTTAATCTCAACCCTGGCCCCACCTTCGATCTTAGCTAAGAGCCGATTACACTGATTGCAACGAAATGGAATCATTGTAGTGCCTCCTTTAACGAGCCAAGGGGGATTTCCCTTTGCTCAGATGTTTTCATTTCCTTTAGTATACCAGATTTTTTAGCGATTTCATCTTCGCCAATAATATAAACAAACTTGGCCCCCAATCTGTTCGCCGCTTTCATTTGGGCTTTCAAAGATCTTCCTAAATAATCCATGTCCGCGCAAACCCCATCCTGACGAAGCTTTGCCAACAGGTCAAAACCAATCCCTCTCGCCTGCTCCCCCAACGTCGCTATGTATAAAGATATTTTTCCGCCAAAGGCGGATGCGCCTTCGGCGCATAA
>JBDRMQ010000130.1:0-4166 GCA_043811955.1 bacterium
GGCTTCATTTCTAAAACATCCAGGTAGGGCAAGCCACCGCGGAGAATAACCTGGCCAGCATAAGCAAAAAGCCCTTCGTCACGATCCAAAGGAATCCCAACGATATTAATCCTGAGTAAAATATAAACAACTACAATTAAAATAACAGCTAACCAAAATTTTAAATTAAGGGGTGTTCGCATGTTATAGAAAGAGTTGGTATTCCTTGTCCAGACAAACAATTAGCTGATGAGAAAGCTTTTTTATCTCGTAAGTTTTTTGCGTCTCAACAAACAAAGAGGTCGCACTGTTTTTTAGCTCTGGGAGAAATAAATTCTGCGGCAGATTTACATTCAAACCAATCCCCATGATAACGTGACCAGAGGCTAGCCGCTCTGTCAGGATACCGCAAACTTTTTTGCCATTAAGAAGAATATCATTGGGAAACTTTATCTCAGCCGGCAGATCAGCCATTTGTTTAATAAGGGCGACGACCGCCCTGGCCCCAACCATGGTTATCTCGCCAAGGTCCTTTGGGTTTTTACGGGGCTTAACAATTACAGATAAGTATATGCCAGAACCTTTTGGGGAAAACCAAGAGCTGCCAGGCTTACCCCGCCCGGCAGTTTGCTCATCCGCCACCACAACCCCGCCTTCACCCAAACCCTTACCAATTAGTCGTTTGGCCTCATCGTTTGTTGAGTCCAGCTCATCATAATATATGACTTTTTTTCCAATAATCTTCACTACCATTTTCCCCATCCAAATCTATCAAAAAAAATCCCCTCTCCATCAAGGATGGAGAGGGGAAAGCAGTTTGTCCAAACGGAGTGAGGCTCCGCGCTAAAATTGGTAAAGCAACCCTAAGGCTGCGATATCAGATGTGTCATCAGTTGCTTTATCTTGAAAGACAAGATACGAAGCATCAACGCTGGTATTTGGAGCAACCGCATATAGGACTCCACCCTGGGCAGTTAAACGGCCGGAGGGAGCGCTATATTTATAGTCACCAGACAACCGAACATCACCTTTGCCAATTAATTTCAGGTCATCAGAAACACTTTGCACGACCTTACCTGCTAAATTAACAGTCCCATTAGTCAGCGGCCTCATAAAAGGATCAAAGCCAGTTATGTCAAATTGAGCGGCTTGAAAATTACTATTAATATAAGATGAACCGACTTTTGCCACCATGACATTGGCCACAGTGCCTGTTTCCCAAACATCATTCAAAGCAACTTCTCCCTTAACTAACCAAGTTTTTTGATCTGATCCCCCAATCCCGAGTGTTCCAGCAGCTTCAACCTTACTACCAATTGGAGCAGCTAAAGCTATTGCCCCTCTCATGTCCCTGACTGAAGAAGAAAACATGCCAGAAGAATAATAATCACCAGTAACATCAAGCCGCAAATCATTAATTAGCGGCACTTCAGCAAAAGCATAACCTACAGTGCCAGTAACCTTACTGGTCGTAACCCGGCCAGAGCTAGCTTTACCCGGAACAATATAGCCAGCAGAAACATCTGTGCCCCACAAGACAGTTGAAGCAACAACTCCAGTGTCAGGCCTAACATAAGTCACCCCAGCTTCGCTGGGTAAAACACCAGTCGCGTCTGTAGCATGCTGGACTGACCCTGGCCCAAAAGTAACCTTAACATCAATTGGATTTTCAATGCTCAGCTTAGAAAGGTCTAACCTCAAGTTTGATTCAATATCAAAAAGCTCCGTTGCCAACACTCCGCCGGTGGCAGTTGCGCCGCTATCATTAAAACCATAGTCCATTGTATCAAGGTTGATCTTTACATCAGCACCATCACCCAGGTCCCTGGCTGTTGAAAGCTTTAAGCGATAACTGGCTACCCCGCCACTGGCACCAGTCGCCAAAAGATTCCCTGTTTTCCAACTGGCACTGTAGCTCCCGGAAATTGGCGAACCTGCCCCGCCCCCCTGTTTTAGGGCGGCGACATCCTCTTTTAGCTTGGCAATATCCTCAGCATCCAAAGCCTTGGCCAGCTTGTAAATAAAAACCGCTGTTTCATAGCGAGAAATATTTTTTGTCCCGCGGAAAGTCCCGTCAGGATAACCATTAGTTACTCCCAGCCGCACTAACTCATAAATCGCCTCTGCGGCCCAGTGATCGTCTGGCACATCCTTAAAAGTCAACGCGGAAGCCGCAACCGCTAAAATTATAACAAGCCCTACCGATAAAAATCTTCTCATCAATTTCATCTCCCCCTATATTATATTTAATTATATCGAGCTTAAATTTTACCACCGCCAGCTGTTTTGTCAAGACACATAATGTATAATGTCGGTATGAAAGAACAAGAGCTCGAAGCCAGATTAAAAAAACTAAATATTCATAAAAATGAGATAATTGAAAAATTTATCCGCTCCGGCGGCCGGGGTGGTCAAAATGTCAACAAAGTGGCGACTTGTGTCTACTTGAAACACTTGCCAACTGGAATTAAGGTAAAAATGTCGCGCGGCCGCACGCAGGGATTGAACCGTTTCCTGGCCTGGCGGCTTTTGGCTGATAAGATCGAAGAACGGCTCAAAGGAGCAAAAAGCAAACACCAGCAAATGATCGAAAAGATCAGAAGACAAAAAAGAAAACGTTCAAAAAAGGCTAAGGAAAAAATTCTCAGCACCAAGAAAAAACAGTCGCAAAAAAAGAAACTGCGCCAAATTTCCCCTTTTGATCTTATTTGATTTTCAACCCCAAATAAATTATAATAAAAACTCAAATGTTAAAGAAAGCCCTTATTTTTTTCACCCTGCTATTCTGCGCATTAAGCCTAAAAGTTAATGCCCAAGAGGTACTAACCCTAAATGACTTTGTTAAAACAGCAATTAAAAACAACCCGGCTTATCAAGCTTCAGCCAAAGAATACTTGGCCGCCATTGAAGCCAACAAAAGCGCCCACAGCCTGGAAGACTGGAACCTGATCGCGACTGGGGTTCTGACCGGCGCGAGCGCCTCTCCCACCGGCGGTTTCTCTCCCACCTACCAGCATGTGGCCACCTATTCACTTGGGGTAGAAAAATATATCGCGGCAACAGGGACTGCCCTGAAAATAGAGCACAGTAATTCAAGGTTTGTCGCAGAATATCCAACCATGACGATCCCAGGGCTGGGGACACTTGATTTATCACCAAGAACCCCCTCTTATGCCCCTAGTCTCTCTATCCAGATTATCCAACCTTTGCTGAAAAATGCTTTTGGACTAGTTGCTAAAAACGCGTTGAGACTTTCAGACTATTCAACCAAGCTGGCCCAATTAAAACTTTCTGAAGACTGGGAAGATTTTATCAGCCGACTTAATAATGAATACTTAACCTGGCAGCTCTGCCAGATTAATGTAAAACTCTATGAGAAAAAAAGTAAAAAAGTTGAAAACCAATTGGCCCTTATCCAAAAGCAGGTTAAATACGGTCTTTCTGAAGAGCTTGACCTGGTACAGATGAAGCAAAAACTGCAAGGCTACAAACTGATGCTTGAGCAAGCTAAAATGGCCTGCCAGAGCCAGAGCAAAAATATCCTGCTCCTCATGGGCCAAGACCTTGACCAACAATTTCAGCCAGTAGGTTTTGTAAAAGACGGCCCGGTTATGGAAGAAGAATCCAGCCTGGCTTATTTAGCCGCTAATTCTAATCTTAAACAGACCACTGACCTTTTAGTCGCGATGCAGGCAACCAGCCTGGACACTAAAAATGACGCGGCCAAGCCCGAGGTCAACCTTATCCTGGAGGGAAAACCAAAGGGCTATGGCTATGGGTTTTCTGACAGCTTGTCAACAATCGGGGATCATGCCGAGTACACGCTAACTGTTGCTGCTTCACGGCCCCTGGCTAACGACCAGGCTAATTCAGAAGCAAAACAAGCTAAACTTGAACATGAAAAAAGCCTCAAAACACAGGAAAATATTTTATTAAATTCAAAAATGGGGCTAGTTGCTCTTTATAATAATTTAAAATATTTAACCAAAATGATCGACCTTAACAATAAAAATCTTGGGCTGGCTGAAGAGCGTCTGAGCCTGGAACAGAAAAAATTTCGCCAGGGCCGCAGTTCAGTCTATTTCTTATTGCAAGCTGAAGATGACGTACTGGCAGCTGAGAATAGCTTGAACGAAACATTATTTGCCCGGGAAAAGGTTATTAACCAGATTAAGGCGCTGACTGAT
>JBDRMQ010000131.1:0-6474 GCA_043811955.1 bacterium
GGCTTTATGCAGAACACCCGATTTTGGTGGTTGAGCGATTGATTGAGCTGCTTCACGTCTGTGACCCCAACGAACTTATTGCCGGGTTTTTGCACGATCTAGTCGAAGATACCCAACATGATTACCGCTCCTCAAAAAACATTACTGTTGGCGACATTGAGGCTATTTTTGGCCGGGATGCGGCTCGAATAGTTGACGGCCTGACAAAGTTAAAACAGCTTGGCAAAAATAAGTGGATTGATGAGCGCAATATTAATAAGTTTGTCAAGGCGCTGCAACAGGATGTTCGGGTGCTGCGGATTAAAATGGTTGATCGCGGGTGTAACCTGGAAGATTCTGAGTTTACAAGCCGGGAAAGTCGCCACAGAAATGCCACGGAAGCGCTAGACCTTTATGTCCCGCTGGGAGTTTTGGCCGGGTTTATGAAAGTGGCCAGAAACCTAGCGGATGTAGCGCTCAAGGTACTAAATCTGGAACGGTATCAAGAAATCCAAAACTATATTGCTCGTGTTGCTTCTTCTTCTTTTAGTTATGAGATAGCCAGGATGAAGGAGGCTATAGAAAAGAGGGCTTTGAAAAAAAATCTTGATGGGCCAATAACTGTTTTGTCAAAGTCCAGGACTGCCTATGAGCTGGCCCAAATTGCAGAGCTGCGCGGGGAAGATAGCTGGCAACCCCATGATGTCTTAATGATACAGGTTATTACCCAGTCAGAAGCGGATTGTTATAGGATGTTGGGGGTTATTCAAGATTTAGGCGAGCATCCAGCTGATAAGTATTGGCGTGATTATATCCACGACCCTAAAGTAAATGGTTATCAATCACTCCACACCGCTGTTTGGGTTAACGGGATCTTGGTTAGATTTCAGATACGGAGCCGCGAGATGCAATACATAGCCCAAGAAGGGGTCCTGTATAAGCCATATAAAAAAGAAGGGGAGTTTAAGCAGCCAGACCTCCCCTGGTTAAGTCAAAATTGGATCAGGATGATCTTGCGCGTTGCTGATCGCCGGGAAAAGATACTTTTGATCAAAGCAATGTCTGGGGCCAGAAAAGCTAGTGTAATTATTGTGTCTCCGGATTGCAGCCTTAAACAATTAGAAGTTCTTTTGCCGCAAAATATTTCACCGCTTGAGGCTTTGATGATTGTTGATCCAGCCTCGGCCCTAAAAGTTGTGAGGGCTTCCCTGCCTGGTGTTTCAAATATAGCAGGGGTATCTCTTGATTTGACCACGCCGGTTCCCGGGGGGATGGGACATATAGATTTTAGGCTTGGTAATAAAATCCAGTCAAGAAATTATGCTCGTTTGCTAAATGATCCCATGGCTCGCTTTAGCTACAGAAAGTTTTTGGAGCAGAGTGATAAGCAGTTTCAAATCGAGGTTGGCAAAATGATCTTGGAGCCGCATCTGGAAAGGCAATGGCTCGGATTTAGTGATTTAGCTCATTTTGCGGGAGATGAATTTCATGATCTCCTCTCAAGGCTTGCCCAAGCAAAGCTTTCCGTTGCGTTTGTGATGGATTGGCTCAGGTCTCATATATTTGGTGATGACAGCGAGGTTGTGGCCTTAAAGCGAATAACCTTTGATATGATGTTGGGAACTGAGCCTAGGTTGCTTTCCAAGCTTAATAGTTTGTTTCCTACTGATTGCTTTGCTGTTCAGAAAAGTCAAGTGCAATTTGCTTTGTCGCTGACGAACGCTGTCCAGGAAAGACAGCTAGCAAGGCTTCTTGCGATGCTTAGCCCTCACATTGAAAAGATAGAAACACTCGTCCCACCAATTATTGATGATAAATGTTTACGGCCAGATGGTATTTATTATGCTCATCGCGTAGCGGAAAAAGCCAGACAGGCGATCCAGGCCCAAGAGGGTTTTGTTTATGGCTTTAGCCTTAAGCCCGGGGCAAATTTTGACCAGAGATACGCTGAAGTTATAAGGACAGCCAGAATCCTCTTCTTTAGTGGAGGAAAAGAACAATTAACTGGTTTTAGAGAAGAGCTGATGAGTTTTGTCCCCAGGGAATTTAATGAAGATTTTCCCATAATTGTCCTGATGAATGGTCGTCATTCTGGGCTTGATGTTTCTAATATTGTTGGAAGCTTAATGGATGGTTCGCAGGTTAGTTCTGAGGAATATTTTTCAGGGTTTTTCTTGGAGCATTTGCGCCAGCGGGCGGCAGTAATTCGCTAGATCCGCAAATTCCTCAAGCCTTAAGGTTTCCGGCCGGCGCGTCAGGTCAATTCCACAATTTTCTAGATTATAATCTTTAAGAGAGTTTCTTAGCTGTTTTCTGCGCTGCTGAAAAGCCGCATGGACTATATCAAAAAATAATTTTTCATTTTTCACTTTACATTTTACATTTTCATGTGGTCTTAGCACCACAATTGCTGAGCTCACCTCTGGCCAGGGGTGGAAAGAGGACTTGGAAACAAGCGAGTGAAGCTTAATTTCCGCGTGGTATTGGGTAAAGATTGAAAATGAACCGTATTTTTTTGAGCCCGGGCTTGCGGCCATTCTTTCCGCGACCTCTTTCTGCGTCATTAGCACTGCCACCTCTGGTTTATCTTTAGCCTTGAAAATCTTGGCAATAATTGGCGAAGTAATATAGTAAGGAAGGTTGCCGATAACTTTATATTTTCTGCCCAGCGTAACTTCTTCTAGTTTAGTCTTTAAAATATCCTGCCCTACAAACGTGATATTTTGAAAACTTTTTAAAACCTCTTTGCTGATGCGCAAAAGCTCCTTGTCTATTTCAATCGCGATTAAATGATAAACTTTTTGAGCGATCTCAGTAGTGACAACCCCAAGACCTGAGCCAATTTCAACAACCAAGTCATCTTTGGAAAGCTCAGCTGCGCTGATAATTCTGGAGACAACCCCTGGGTCAGTTAAAAAATGCTGGCCCAAACGTTTTCTTGGGTGGCGGTTGTAGGCGGCTAGAAGTTCGCGAGTTATTTGGGCGAGAGTAGGTTTCATTTATGCTTGGCAAAATGGACCGCAACTTTGATCGCTTCAACTAAACTTTGAGGATTAGCCCAGCCTTTACCGGCAATATCAAAGCCTGTGCCGTGGTCAACCGAGGTGCGGATTATCGGCAGGCCCACAGTAACATTAACTGATTTATTAAATGATAGAAGTTTGAGCGGGATGAGCCCTTGATCATGATACATAGCGATAACTAGATCAAACATCCCCATGTAAGCGAGCTTAAAAATCGCATCAGGTGAGATTGGGCCTTTCACATTTATGCCTAGCTTTTGCGCTTGTTCAACTGCCGGCTGAATTATCTTTTTTTCTTCATTACCAAAGATGCCGCCTTCGCCCGCGTGTGGATTGAGCCCAGCTACCCCAATTTTTGGTTCTTTGCCGCGATCTTTGAGCAAGGTTTCATGGGCAAGCTTGATGAATTTTAGGATTTTGGCTTTATTTAATTTGCGGCTAACACTGTGCAAGGCTGTATGGGTTGTGGCCAGCATAACCCAGAGGGTATCAGAGACAAACATCATCCCATAATTTTTGCATTTGGTACGTTGAGCGAGAATTTCTGTGTGCCCTGCAAATTTGTGGCCAGCCAGGTGAATCGCCTCTTTATTAATAGGGGCGGTGGTGATGGCGTCAATCTTTTTAGCCAGGGCCAGATCAATGGCCTTATTAAGATATTCGTAAGCAGCTTGCCCTGCCTCTCTAGAGACTTGCCCCATTTGCAGGCGAGTGGGTTGGACGTTGTCCAGGTCTAAAACATCAATTGTCCCCCGGGTAAATTTTGCGGCAGCCACATCCCTGATCGAATTAATTTCAATGTTTTTAATTTTGGAAATTTTTAAAGCAGTCCTGATTGCTTTGCGATCACCAATAATTATGCAATTAGCAATCATTTGGATTTCTGGGGTAGTGAGGGCTTTGACGCAAATTTCCGGGCCGACCCCTGCTGGATCACCCATGGTGATGCCAATGGTTGGTTTACGCATGGAAATTAACCCCTGCTTTTTTTAGCCTTTCAATAGCTTCCTTCATTCGCTCATCGCGATCAACTAATGAGATGCGCACATAACCTTCGCCAGCTTTGCCAAAACCTGTTCCTGGAGAGACCACTACCCCAGTTTTTTCAAGCAGGTGCGTCGTAAAGCTCATTGAGTCAAAGCCAGCAGGGACAGGGAGCCAGACATACATGGTGGCCATTGGTTTCTTGATCTGCCAGCCAAGACTGTTTAAGCCATCGACAATTATGTCCCGGCGTTTTTGATAGGTAGCCCGCATGTTAGCCAAGTATTTTGTTGAATCCATGGTCAGGGCTTTGGTCGAACCCTTGATAATAGCGCCAAAGGGGCCGTAATCAAGATTGGTCTTCATGTTGCGCAGGGAATCAATTATTTGTTGATTGCCAATGGCAAAGCCCGAGCGCCAGCCAGCCATGCCAAAGGTTTTAGAAAGAGTATGAAACTCAATGCAAACGTCTTTGGCCCCTTCAATTGAGAGACAAGAGGGGATATTTTTACCTTCGAAGTATATTTCTGCATAAGCAAAGTCATGAATAAGAATTAATTCATATTTCTTAGCAAAGGCCACTGCTTTAGCAAAAAATTCTTGGCTAGCACAAGCAGCTGTTGGGTTGGTTGGATATGAAAGATAGAGTATCTTAGCAGCCTTGGCAACTGCTGGATCAACAGCCTCTAAATTAGGCAAGTAACCATCTTTTTCTGTGGTTGGCAAGATTACTGGTTTTGCTCCAGCAAGGATTGGCCCTCTAAAGTGGGCTGGGTAAGCGGGTAGTGGGACAAGAATTGTATCGCCGGGATTTAAAAAAGCAAAAGCTAAATGAACCAGCCCTTCTTTACTTCCAATTAGTTCGATTACTTCATCTTTGTTTATCTCAATGTTATATTGCTTTTTGCACCAGGTTCTTACAGCCTCTTTGAATTCTGGATCACCTTCAAAAGAGGAGTAGCGGTGGTTTTGCGGGTTATCAAGGGCAACTTTGAGAGCCTCAACAGCCTCTTTTGGCGGCGGGACATTGGGTGAGCCAATACTTAAGTCGATTAAATCTTGACCCTTAGCTCGTTCCTTTTCTTTTAGTTTATCGAGCAGCGCAAAAACATAGACTGGTAATTTAGCTAATCTTTCGGCTTCCTGCATTTTATTAATTCTCCCGCATGATACGAACTTCGGACAAACGGACCAGCAAAAACTTTTTTAAACCCCATCTTTTCCCCAAGGCTTGTAAACTCAGCAAACTCAGCAGGTTCAACATAGCGATCAGGCTTAAGATGGGTCCTTGAGGGTGGCAGATACTGGCCAATTGTGACAATGTCGCAAGTAACCCCTCGCAGCGCTTCGAGCACTTGCTCAATTTCTGCCCGATCCTCACCTAATCCTACCATAAAACCAGATTTTGTAAAAATGTTTTTGTCTATTTTCTTGGCATTTTCTAAAATTTTTAATGATTGTTGGTAATTTGCTTGCGGTCGAATTTTTGGATAAAGACGAGGGACAGTTTCAATGTTGTGGTTGAGAACATATGGTTTTGCATCAAGGACTGTCTGCAGCGACTTAATGTTGCCTTGGAAATCTGGAATTAGTACCTCAACTTTTGGAGTATGAGGAACCGAGACTTTTCCGCCGAAGGCGGATCCGCCTCTGGAGGACAGTCTCAGGTTCCGAATCACCTTGCTGAATTGTTCAGCTCCGCCATCAGGGAGGTCGTCGCGGGTGACAGAGGTGATGACCACATAGTCTAAGCCTAATTTTTTTACTGCTTCAGCTATTGCCGCTGGTTCAAGTGGGTCAGGCGGGGATGTTGTTCCTTTGCCTACTCCACAAAAAGCACAACTGCGTGTGCAAGTATTGCCAAGGATCATAAAGGTCAAGGTATTCTTAGAAAAACATTCCCCAACATTTGGGCAGCTGGCTGACTCACAAACAGTGTGGAGGTGGCTATCGCCAATTAGCTGGCGGATCTTGCGGATGTTTTTTTGTTTGGGGACATTTTTGACCAGGAATTTAGGCAGCACTGAGCCTCTTTCCTAATTGCTCTCTGTGAATAGCGTAGGTAATTGCCTCTTCTTTGCTAATGAGCCCTTTTTTGACTAGCTGGAAGAGTGAGGTATCCATTGAGGTCATGCCAAATTGGCTTCCCAGCTCGATCATTGAATAAATATCCTGGGTTGAACCTTTGCGGATAATATTGCGAATAGCTGGGGTAGTGGTCAAGACTTCAAGTGCCATAACTAAACCCTTGCCGTCCATTCTGGGGATGAGCTGTTGCGACATTACCCCTTGCAGTGTTAACGAGAGCATTGAGCGAACTTGGGATTGTTGGTGGGGGGGGAAGACGTCGATCATTCGGTCAATTGATTGGACCGCATCTTGGGTATGCAGGGTTGAGATGACTAAGTGGCCTGTTTCAGCCGCTGTAATTGCCATTTGAATTGATTCTAAGTCGCGCATTTCGCCGATTAGGATAACGTCGGGGATC
>JBDRMQ010000132.1:0-3301 GCA_043811955.1 bacterium
AGATATACACGGTAATTTGGAGGCGCTTGAGGCTGTTTTAGCTGCTTTGAGGGTTGATAAAACCATTTGTTTGGGCGATGTGGTTGGTTATGGGCCCAACCCGAATGAATGCTTGGAAAAATTAAGGTCTCTGGGTATTCCAGCCCTGGCGGGTAACCACGAAAAAGCCTTGCTGGGCGAGGTTGATACAAAATGGTTTAATCCACGGGCTAAGGCAGCTATTGACTGGACTGGCTTGCAAATAAGTAGCGAGGACCTTGAATGGTTAAAAACTTTCCCTCCAACTTTAATGGAACCAGACTTTCAAGCTGCCCACGGAAGCCTGCGTGATCCTGTTAACGAATATATTATGGGGGTGGCAGAGGCTATCCCGACCTTTGAATTAATGGAGAGGCCTCTTTGTTTTGTTGGTCATACGCATCGGCCAGTTTATCTGGCTTGCCAAAAAGATGGCAATTATGGTGGCGGCGTGTTGCAAGAAGGGGATGAGGTTTTAATTGATAATTTTGAGAAGGTAATTATCAATGCTGGGTCAGTGGGGCAGCCGCGTGATGGCGATTCCAGAGCTTCCTATGGTATTTACGATACAAGGCTTAAAATTTTCACGCTGCATCGCGTTTCCTATGATATCTTAAGTGTTCAAGAAAAGATGCGCCAGGCGCAGCTCCCTCAAGGTTTGATTGACCGCTTAACTACTGGCAGCTAAAGGGTCCCTTTTGTTGACGGAACCCCTTCTTTTCTTGGGTTAATTGCGCAAGCTTTTTGCAGGGCAACGCCAAAAGCTTTAAAAATTGCCTCAACTTTGTGATGAGTATTTTTGCCGCGCACTAGGTCTATATGAAGAGAAATTCCAGCTTTATAAACAAAGGCTTCAAAAAACTCTTTGAGCATTTCTGAATCAAGATTTAACTTAACCCGCTCTTTTTTGATCTCTGCGTAAATCAATTCTTTAGGAAAATCTGCCTTAAAAGTAAAGTGTGGCCGGCCAGAAATATCAATGGCAGCTTTGACCTCAGCCAGGGACTCATCCATGGGGATAATCGCGTGGGCGTAGCGCTCAATTTTTTCTTTTTTGCCGAGCGCTTTAGCAAAAGCTTCTCCTAGTGCTAGCCCTGTGTCCTCGATAGTGTGATGCAGATCAATTTCTATGTCTCCCTTAACCTCTAGCTTCAAATCAAAGAGTCCGTGCTTTGCAAAAAGTTCAAACATGTGGGCTAGAAAGGGGATAGGGTACTTAATTTTGCTCTTGCCTTTGCCATCAAGGTTAAGTTCGATCTTGATTTGGGTCTCTTTTGTTTTTCTTTCGTGGTTTATTTTGCGTGGTTTCATGGGTTTTCCTCCTGAAATAGTTCCGCTTGATTAGTATCAGCCTTTTGCTTTTTCGATATCAGCCCCAAATGCTTATAAGCAGACTTGGTGGCAACTCGGCCGCGAGGTGTTCGCTCAATAAAACCGAGTTGCAATAGATATGGTTCATAGACATCTTCGATAGTCAGCGAATCCTCGTGAATTGAGGCGGCTAATGACTCAACCCCAACCGGCCCGCCAGCAAATTTTTGAATAATCGCAGCTAAAAGCTTGCGATCAACTTTATCCAGGCCCAGCTCATCTATTTCTAAGCTCTTGAGGGCTTCACTCGCAACCTCAAGGGTGATTTTGCCGTTTGATTTAACTTCGGCAAAATCGCGCACTCGACGCAAAAGCCTGTTAGCTATTCTGGGTGTCCCACGTGAACGTTTGGCGATCTCGCTGGCGCCATCAGCTTCAATCTCAATCTTTAAAATCCCAGCAGCATGGCTAACAATTTGGCAAAGCTCAGCTTTGTTATAAAATTCCAAGCGATTAACCAGGCCAAAACGGTCACGTAGGGGAGACGAAATCTGACCAATGCGGGTCGTTGCTCCAATTAGGGTGAATTTTGGCAGATCCAAGCGAATGGAGCGGGCGCTTGGGCCTTTGCCGATCACAATATCTAGCCCAAAATCTTCCATGGCAGGGTACATGACCTCTTCAACCACGCGATTGAGGCGGTGAATTTCGTCGATGAAAAGGACATCGTTCTTTTGCAGGTTAGTTAGGATCGCAGCCAGGTCACCCGGCCGCTCAATAGCTGGTCCAGAAGTAATCCGCAAATTTACCCCCATCTCATTAGCAATAATGCTGGCCAAGGTTGTTTTCCCCAGACCTGGCGGGCCATAAAAGAGGAGGTGTTCAAGCTGTTCCTGGCGTTTTTGCACGGCATTAATGTGAACCATGAGGTTTTCTTTGATCTTTTCTTGGCCAATAAAATGCTGGAAGGTTTTGGGCCGCAGCCCCTCAAAGCTTGCGTCTTCTTCTTGTTTAAATCCCTGAATAAGTTCGCTTGTAGCCATAATAGCTTTTCATTACCTTTTTGACATAATTGCGTGTTTCAGTTAATGGGATATCTTCAACAAATTCGTCCAAGTCAAAATTTTTGTATTGCTTAACCCATTTCTGGACCCTGACCGGGCCGCCGTTATAGCCGGCAACTGCCAGCGGAACATTGCCGTTAAAGCGTTTGATCAAACTAGCTAAATAGTAAGTACCCATCTCAATATTAACACGGGGTTCGTACATTTTCCAACGTGAATAGTTAAGTCCCAAGGCCCGACAGATCAATCTGCCGGTGCTAGGGATAATTTGCATCAAACCGTGGGCAGAGGAGCGTGACAAGGCTTGGGATTTAAAACGGCTCTCTTCGCGAATTACAGCGTAAGTTAGATAAGGATCAAGTCCGCGCTCTTTTGAATATTTTTCAACGTATTTCCAATATCCCCTGGGGTAGGAAAAGCGCCAAAATCTAGGGTCAAGCTGGTCAAGTCGGCCAACTGCCATAGCTTCAAGAATTTTTTGATCAGCAAAGTGGATTGGGCTGGCGTATTTTCCTTTCATAACATAGGCATGATATTTTGCCAACTGGGCCTTGTCTTTTTCAGCGGCTGGGACAGTCTCCTCTAGAAACTCAGCTTCTGTCGCGGCCTGGTCTGCCAAGCCAATAGCCAAGAGCTCTTGGTATTTCTGTTCATGGGTAATTGTTTCATAAGTATTAAGCTTTAAGTCGGCTATTGCGGAGACCTCAGGGACATTTGTTACTTTAATCTCGATGCCAAATCTTTTTAGCTCTTCCCTGGCGCGATAGGCGTAATAAGAATGATCAAATTTTGTAATAGTTAATTTATAGGCTTTGATCGCTTCATCGCGCTGGCCCTCTTTGTCAGCGCACTTGGCGCTCCAAAAAATAGTCCGAGCGGAATTTATCTTGTTGAAAATATCATGGGCA
>JBDRMQ010000133.1:0-4129 GCA_043811955.1 bacterium
TCTTGGGTGTGTTTTTGGCGGTTATTTTTTTCCTACTTTTTTCTATTAGCCGGCCAATTTTGTTGGAAGAGACTCTGCCTCAAAAAAAAAGGACCTCTAATAAAGGATTGTATATTACCTCCTACGTCGCCCAATCCCCGGCTTTTTTAAATCATATCTTATCTGAGGCTAAAAAATCAAAGCTTGATACCATTGTGGTAGATGCTAAGCGCTTTTTAGAGGACGATTTGCTTCTAGCAATCAAAGAAAAGAAGCTTAATCCCCAAACCAGGGCGACCTCAAATAAGTGGTTTGCTAAATTGGTTAAGAGACTACATCATCAAGGCTTTATTGTTGTAGCTCGTTTGGTTGTTTTTAAAGATGATCATTTAGTTATTGCTCGACCAGACCTGGGGGTTAAAAAAGGAAGAGGAGAAGGGGGGTTGTACAGGGATTTGAAAGGGGGGAAATGGGCTGATCCTTATTCAGCTGAAGTGCGTTTGTATAATGCATTAATTGCAGAAAAGGCTGCTCTTTGCGGGGTGGATGAGGTGCAATTTGATTATATTCGCTTTCCAGCAGAGAGAGGGGCGCGCCAAGCTGTTTATCCTTTTCATCAAGAAGGGGTAAGTAAGGTTGAGGCGATTAATGCTTTTCTAAAAGAGGCTAAAGAAAGGCTTGATAAGTATCAGACGTCAATCGCGGTCGATATTTTTGGGGTAACTGCCTGGCAGAGCAAGAATGATATTGAGATGCTGGGCCAAGATTTAAAAAAAATGGCCCCATACATTGATGTCCTTTGTCCTATGCTTTACCCGTCACACTTTCACGCTGGCTATGATGGTTTTGATAATCCTGGCTCATACCCGTATTACTTTTTGTATACTGGTCTTTGGAAAATGCAGCAAATGCTTTCTGGCGAATCTGTTGCCATAGTTCCTTGGCTCCAAGGTTTTAATTTAAGATCGCCAAATTTTGGGCCAACTTATATTTTAGATCAGATCAAGGCTTGCCAAGATGGCCAGGCTGCTGGCTTTCTGGTTTGGAACGCGCGGAATCGCTATGAGGTTGCTTTCGACGCATTGAGACAAGAACGGAACTGAGGCCACTAAAAAGCGAGAAAAAACAAATAAGTTTCTAAGAAACAACCACCCATTGCTCCTGATAGTCCAATCCTCCTATTTTTTTAGGCCGCCAAATAGCCGGCGGGCAAACCCTTGTTGTTCGGTCATACAATTAAAGTTGCCTTGGAAGAGGATTATATTGCTATACCTGAGTCATACGGGGAATATTCTGAGCTTGATTATTGGTATGGGGCTCAATACAAGGAAGAAGACTTAGACGATCCTTATAAAATGAATGGTTTGTCCGTACATTATAGTGATCCCAATAAAATAATAAATGGGCAGTATCTTAATAGAACCGAATTTCTATGGAAATATGCAGATGGCGTTAAAACGAGATAAAGATCGCAATTAAGCTTTGATGCTGACCATATAAATTTGTTGCACGCACATAAAGCAGCAAGTGGCATCCCTTCATGGAAATTTAAATTCTTTACCTAATTTTGAAGACAAAAGGCTTAGGTTAATATTATAGTTAATGCCATATTTACTTCCAGAATGCTCTATAGTTGTGGTGATATTAGGCGGAGGTCCTAATCTAAGTATGGGATAAATTTCATCAACTAATGCTTGGATTGCCAAAGTAGTTTTTGTTGAGCTTTGGCTATCAAGCCTGGCATTGTCAATAGCGGCACCAAATTGAGAGGCCTTTACCTCAGTTACTTTATTATTTAGAGCTTTAAATAATTTTGCCCTTTCTCTGGAATGAGTGAGGACATGAGATAGACTGCTATCATACAAATATCTTTGTTCAAAGGTATTAGGCTTTTCTTGTGTCTGATCCTGCATGTTGAAAAAAACATAGCTCCCCGCCTTAGTATCTTTTATTGCCGCTGAGACAAAAGAGTATTCGTAGATATTTAATATATTTTCATTGAAGAGGGTTAATAATTCTGGATATGCATTTTCTTTTTTGAACCAGGATATTAATTCCGAAAACTGTTTGGGTGTCTCAACATTTAAAAAGATTTGGTCGTAATAAATAAGAGATTCGGCCAAAAGCCCTATGTCAAGGGACCTACCTTCGTGATTAATTTCTGGTGAGTTGTAACACCATGTTCCCAATGGAAATAGGACTCTAGAGTGATTTGACATTTAAAAATTTCCCAAATTAATATTTTTTCATTCGTTTTTCAGCGTTTATTACCCCCTGGGCGGATAAGGATCTTTTTTATAAGTATGTTCAGTCTGGATCTTGCCATTTCTTCCTTGAATAATAACTTGGCCAGTAGGAGCGTTTTTGGCAATGCTTTTGGCCTTATCAACCGCGTCTACTTTGTCCTCAAAGTTTCCAGCAGCCCTTGTAGTATCTTGGCTTTTAACATTCCATCCACCTTCACCATCTGGCGATACCCATACTCGTTTTCTGCTAGACATAATCTCACCTCCTTTTAGCTTGCTTGATAGTATTTGAGAATCCTGCTTCCATCCTCATTGGCCCGATCAGCCTTAAAGTAGATCTCAATGAAAACGATCTTTTGTTCCTCTTTGTGATAAGCGTAAATAATCTTAATTCCGCTGTTTCTGCCTCTACCTTTCAGGGACTTGCAGGCGAATTTTTTGACTTTGACAATCTCGTGCTGGGCGGCAAGGTTGCTTATTTGAAAGCTAATCGGCGGTGAGGCCTGGGGCGATATAGTTAGAACTTTCTTTAACGTTTCCAGGTCTTCTGGCAGGCTTCTAAAGCGTTTTTTTGAGAGCTTTTTTAAATCCTTTTCAAATTCAGATAAATGCTCAAAATTCATTCCTATCCTCTTCAGGATAGCTCCGTACGGAGTAAGCGGGGCTGCGATAAAAGACTAGCTCGTAATCGATCTTATCTTTGTCCTTCGTAGCTTTCCACGGAACATCCTCATGTGAATATTTGCTAATTTCGTTAGCAGTTTTATCAGACAATTGGTTGATTACCTGGTCGATAATCTCTTTTTCGCTGGCCCTTAATTGGGTTAAATCGGCTTTTACTAAGGGGAGATATCTCTTTTGTGGGTAACCGCAATATCTACCACTAATTTTTTTTATCTCTCCGTTATCTTCCATCTGGTCAATGACCTTTGCAAATTCAATTGGGGTTGGACCATATTTGTTTTTAATATAAGTAGCGCCAATTAGCTGCTCCTCATAAGTTTCATAGTAATTAAAGTCTATAAAATATAGTAATTTATTGAGTACGGTTTGGCCGATATTTGGTTTTCCCGCGCAGTGTTCTAATAGATATAACAATACCTGCTTGAATTTATCCAATTTAATTTGAGGGATAGAGATGCGCATGCTTTGTTTTGCTTCGCTTTGTAGTTTTGTGGCCAAGATCACCTGTGGTTCTTGTTCCAGCCCCAAAATATAATCGGTTGATACTTCAAACAAGCGGGAGAAGGCTGTTAGCTCAAGGCTCGAGACGCTCCTTTCAGCATTTTCAATTTGAGAAACTGCTGAGCGAGAAATATTTAATGCTTTAGCTACATCTTCTTGAGACATTTCTTGTTTCTCTCTCATTTCCTTTAATCGAGAAGCGAGTTTCCTTAGCCCCTTTTTATCAACCATTGGTTTTGCCTCCCTCATGCTTTGATATTATAGTCTGTGTTCGTTATCCTGTCAATAGATATATCGATTTTCGAACACAAAAACTTGCGCTTAAATATACCTGCTCGCCTCATCATCAATTAAACTTTTAGCCTTCTCATACTCTTTGTTAAATTCTTTCCACGCCTGTTGTCTGGCCTCCTCTGAAACCTCTGTTATTTCCCTGTGTTGCATTTGTTTTATTCGATCATTTATGAGCCAACCACCAACAATATTTTGTGTCTTCCTCCTAAAATCCGGCCTAGTATACAGGTTTATGCTGGCAAGATTAACAAGATTGTTATGGATATTCCCTAGCTCCAGTTTTTCCAACAAAATACTTAGATGCCAAACAACCCATTGCCGACATTGTCATGGTTCTCTTAAGAATGTAGTTGGCGCAATAGAACGGCGACAGGTGTTTGATCTTCCGCCTTTTGATGTTTTCGTCACGGAATATCAATCGGAAG
>JBDRMQ010000134.1:0-3173 GCA_043811955.1 bacterium
GCAATAAGCATAGCCCGCCAGATAAAAACACTAAAAAGCGAGAGAAGAAATGTCGCGCCTAAAAAACCAAACTCTTCACCAATAACTGAAAAAATAAAATCAGAATGCTGCTCAGGGATAAATTGAAGCTGGGTTTGCGAGCCTTGCAGAAAGCCCCGTCCAAATAAACCGCCGCTACCAATGGCAATCTTTGATTGTACGCTATGGTACCCTGCCCCATAAGGGTCAAGCCCGGGGTTAAGAAAAGTCAGGATACGGTTTTTTTGATAGACCTTGAGCATCCCCCAAATAAAAGGCATCGCAACCCCAACCGCGATATTTAAGCCCAAGACCAAAAACCAATCAAGCAGGGAAGCATTTGTCAAAAAAAGGGCTAAAGCAATAATTAGCAAATAGATCAGCCACAGAGAGATAAACGGCCGCAAAACTATTGAGACAAGCGGCGTAGTTAAAAGAATAAACAACCGCAAAGATGAACCAGAAACAGCTAACATCCCAATTAAAATTACCATAAAAACCAGGGCAGTGCCCAGATCAGGCTGTTTAAAGATCAATAAAAATGGCAGGCCAACCATTAGCAGCAGCGCCCCAATGTCCTTTAAAGAGCCTAAACATTGCCGCCTGACAAAAAAGGCAGCTAAGCAGATAATCATAAATATCTTTGAGATCTCTGACGGCTGAAAAGAAAATGGGCCTAACTGGACCCAACGTTGGGCACCCAAGGCGCTTGAACCAGCAAAAATTATAAAACCAAGCATTGCCAGCATTAAGAGATAAAGAATTGGGGCTGCTTTTTTTAAATGTCTATAATCAAGGTAGAAAAAAAACAAAAGACCAAATAGACCAACGACCACCGAGATCATTTGGCGCTTAACAAAAAGAAGCTGGTCCCCGCCAAGTTTCCCTTGCAAGGCAAAAGTAGAGCTAAAAATAGCTAAGAGGCTAATAATAATTAAGGCCGCGCTTGAAAACCAAAGCCAAGGGTCAGAAGCTTTTAACATCCGCAGGTTAATCATGAAGCTATTTCAATTGCCCGGAGCATAGCCCGAGCTTTGTTTAAAGTCTCTTTATATTCTTCCGCCGGCGCCGAATCAGCCACAATCCCTGCCCCTGCCTGGATGTAAGCTTTCCCATCTTTAAATAAAATAGTCCGAATAGTAATACAAGTGTCCATCTCACCGGAAAAACCAAAATAACCAATGCAGCCAGCGTACGGTCCCCGTTTAACATTTTCAAGCTCATCAATAATTTCCATGGCCCGAACTTTTGGCGCGCCAGTCACCGTCCCCGCCGGAAAAGTTGCGGACAAAAGATCAACCGCATCATACTCCGGTTTAAGTTGGCCCGTAACATTGCTAACAATATGCATCACGTGAGAGTAGCGCTCTACAATCATCTTTTCTGTCACCCTAACAGAACCAAAATCACAAACCCGCCCTAAGTCATTGCGACCTAAATCAACTAACATCACATGCTCAGCTACTTCTTTTTTGGAAGCCAAGAGCTCTTTCTCCATGGCCAGATCCTCTTTTTTATCTCTGCCTCGAGGTCGAGTGCCAGCAATCGGCCGCACCGTAGCGCGGCCGTCTTCTAGCCGAACCATTACTTCTGGTGACGCGCCAACAATTTTAAGTTCGCCTAATTTCAAATAGTACATGTACGGTGAAGGGTTAATTGAGCGCAATATCCGATAGACGTCAAAAGGATTGACCTTGGTCTCTGTTTCCAAACGTTGCGAGGGAACAAACTGAATAATATCTCCAGCCTTAATATATTCCTTCCCTTTTTCTACCACTGCTTCATACTGTTTTTTGGTAAAGTTAGAGCTGAATTCCAGGTTAGCCGGCTTAGTTTTTAGTGCCTTAAGCTTTTCAGGCTTTTCAAGCTGCTTTTCTAATTGCTCGATCTTTTGGCAAGCCAGAACATAAGCGCTTTCCGGATCCTGACCAACTTTTGTATTGGCAATAACAATCAGTTTCCGGCGGACATGGTCAAAAGCCAGCAGGTTCTCCGCTAAAAGAAAAATCATCGGCGGAATTTTAAGGTCATCGGGGTTTTTATCCGGGATATTTTCTACTTCCCTGACCACATCATAATTAACATGACCGACCAGCCCGCCGTGGAACCGGGGCAATCCGCTAATAATCGCCGGGTTGTAAGACTTAACCAGTTTTCTTATTTCGGAAAGTTTCTTTAATTTTTTGACATCTTTTTTGGCTACTGTGCCAAGAAAAGAAAACCGGGCAATCTTCTCGCTCCCCTCAATTGATTCAAGGAGAAAAGAGTATTCCCCTTCTATTTTAGAAAAAGTTTCCACAGGCGAATGCCCACCTATTTCTAATTCTTTATAAACTGGAATTAGGTTGTGCTTCTTGGCTAATTTTAAAAATTCTTCTTTTGAAGGATAAAACATCTTACTTTTTCCTGCTAATTACATACTCAGCAATTTCTTTTAATAAATCCGCCTTCCTACCAAAAATTGCCAAGGCCTTAACAGCTTTTTGATATTCTACGGCAGCCATTTTCTTTGATTTTTCTACTCCAACCAAGTGTGGCAACCCCTTGTTAACATCAGCTTTAACTGGCTTCCCCAACATTTTTTGGGTCGAAGTAGCATCAAGTATATCATCTGCGATCTGGAAGGCAAGACCAGTATGAAGGGCAAAAGCTGACAGCGCCTGAAGTTGCTTTTTAGAAGCATTAAGCTCCATTCCAACAGCCTTAACACAAGCAATCAATAACGCCGCAGTCTTTTTTCGATGGATTTCTTTAAGCTTATTAAAAGTTATCTTTTTTTTCTGGGACTCCATATCATCTACTTGACCTTCAACTACCCGCATCAAGCCTTCGGCAACTACCTCAACAACCTTGCCACCCTTTACTGTACCAGCCAAAATTTGAAAGGCTAAATTATTTAAAGCATCTCCAGCTAAAATCGCAGTCGCTTCATCAAACTTTTTGTGGCAAGTAAGCTTGCCCCGGCGATAATCGCTATTATCCATAGCCGGCAGGTCATCGTGGATCAATGTGAACGTGTGGATCATCTCAATCGCGCAGGCTATTGGTAAGATTTTTTTAGATGGTTTTCCTAAGGCTTGTGCCGCAGCAAAACACAGGATCGGACGAAACCTTTTACCTCCGGCAAAAACCGAATAGCTCATCGCCTTCGCCAG
>JBDRMQ010000135.1:0-3156 GCA_043811955.1 bacterium
CTTTTTGTCCATGGGCGCACCTGGAAACATGCTTATTGCGGCGATGTTACTTATGAAGGGATAAAAGCGATTAAAGAGTCAGTAAAAATCCCTGTGTACGGTTCTGGAAGTGTTTTTTCTCCGGAGCTGGCCAAGAAGATGCTTGATCTGGCAGGATGTGACGGGGTGATGGTGGCGCGTGGAGCGATGGGCAACCCGTGGATATTTAAAAGCATTGAGGAATATTTAAAAACAGGCGAGCTTTTGCCCGAGCCAACACCAAAAGAGCGGATGGAGATGCTTAAGCGTCATCTTTCGTATATGGAAAAGTATAAAGAGAGCCGGCTGACTAACAAAATCGGCTGGATGCGACGGATTGCGATTTACTATATCAAGAATCTGCCAGGGGCTGCAGCAATGCGCCACGAGGTAACCAGTGCCAAATGCTATGATGAGCTGATGGGTGTGGTTGACAAAATTTAGCGTCTAGATCATAATCTTTTTTATGGTAATTTTCTGGCAGCAAGTTTTAAAAGTTTTTATCGCCCTGTTTATTATTACTGATTCAGTTGGTAACCTCCCGTTTTTTATGGGGATGACCGATGGTTTGGAGAAAAAAGAGCGGCGCAGCGTCTTTTTCTCTGCCCTGCTCACCGGGCTCTTCCTCCTCGCATTATTCGGCTTTGCCGGCTTTCTAATTTTTGATATTTTTGACCTGACGATCAATGACCTGCGTATTGCCGGTGGGATCCTGCTTTTTATGATTTCAATTGAGATTATGTTCCGTGGCAGATTTAGTGTTGAGCATAAAGAAGATGTTGGGGTAGTGCCACTTGGCTGCCCGCTGCTGGTTGGTCCTGGGGCAATTACCACGGTTATAATGATGGGCCGCATTTACGAACCATTGGCTGTTGTTGTCGGTGTTTTGCTTTGTTTTACGCTCATCTGGCTGATCTTGTTTTTTGCCGAAAGGCTTTTTAAGCTACTTGGCCACAATGGTTCGTTGATTGTCACCAAGATTTTTGCCATCATTATGGCTGGCATCGCGGTTAAATTTGTCAGGCAAGGGGTCCAGGCAATCTTTGGTATTTGAAACACAGTTAATTCGCTCGCGCCGCCGCAGTATTTCCTTGGAAGTCAAAGACGACGCTTCAGTTGTCATTCGCGCACCCAAATTTGTGCCGCAAAATTTTTTAGATGATCTGCTGGTCAAAAAATCAGCCTGGATTGAAAAAAGTCGGACTCAAGCTCTTAGACGTCAGCAAATACGTAGCCAAATTGATGTTAAAGCCTGCCAATTAAAAGCGCGAGAACTTATCCCTGAGCGCGTTGCTTATTATTCTGCTTTATACCGGATCAAATACTCTAGGATTAAAATAAATAGCGCCAAAAAGCGCTGGGGATCGTGCTCTGCTAAAGGAAACTTGAATTTTTCCTGGCGGCTAGCCATGGTTCCGCTTGAAGTGATTGACTATGTAGTTGTTCACGAGTTAGCCCATATTGTTCATCGTAATCATTCTAAACGCTTTTGGGCTTTAGTAGCCAAGCTCTATCCAAATTACAAAGCTTGCCGCAAATGGCTGCGGCATGACGGCCATCTGTTATAATACTTAGAGTCTTTGAGCCTTAGAGGTAAAAAGAAAAAAATAACCTCAAAGACTCCAAGGCTCTAAGAAGAAAGGGGATTAAAATGGAAGAAAAAAAGATCGAAATTAAGGTTGATAGTGAATTTGTGAGTGAGGTTTACAGTAATTTAGCAGTAATTTCTCATAATGAAAATGAGTTTGTGATGGATTTTATCTTTGTCCACCCGCCAAAAGGGAAATTAAACGCTCGGGTCATCATGTCTCCAGCCCATGCCAAGCAATTTGCCAAAGCGTTAAAAGAGAATGTTGAGAAATATGAGCAAAAGGCAGGCATCATCAAAAAACCGCCGGAGATACCAGGTATGGGAATTGAATTCTCAAAAAATTAATGATAAAGTAAATGTCCGCTGGAAATAAAAAGGGGAGGGGTGGTCAGAATGAAGGAGAAAGAAAGAGTGGAAGTATTGCTGGAAGAGATACGGGATAAGGTTTCGCTGGTGGCTGAAGGTCACGAGGTTCTGCGTTCTGAAATGCGGCAGATGGAGGGACGGTTATCTGACAGAATTGATAGGGTTGAAGTTGGTCAGTTTGGTTTAATGAATAGAATTGATCGATTAGAGACAGGACAAAATAGTTTAGGAAATAAAATTGATCGGGTTCACACCAGCCTTAAAAATGAGATCAAGATTACGGGGCTGGCAATTAACGACAAGCTTGATGAACACATAAAACAGCCGTCACATGCATAAATAATTACCTCATAAAAACTGCAATTTCCCCCAAAAACTGCCGATATATATGTATGGGAATATTTGCAAAACTAGGAAGAAAGATCGCTGGCAAGCCGCCTGCGACCAATGGTACAGCGCCTCCCAGGCCTACCAATGGCAACGGCCCGTATCGTGGGCTTGATGATAAAACGCAGCAGATGGCACTAGCCGCTACTTCCTGCTATTTGACTACTCTCGGCATTGAAATAATTCATATTCCAGCTACTCCTGAAGGCAAAGGCTTCCCCATGGGGAACACAAAATATTCAGACGAACAGCCTGTGCGGCAAGTTCAGCTTGCTTCTTTTGGCCTGTCAGAAACTCCAATCACCAACAAGCAATATGCGGCTTATCTAGACGCTACCAAGCAAAAGAATGGCTTAGATCTAACTAACAAAGCCGATCATCCGGTGGTAAATGTAAGCTGGTTTGACGCGATAAGATTCTGCAACTGGTTGAGCATTGCTAATGGGAGAGAGGTGGCTTACACGATTAATGATGATAACACAGTAGAATGGGACAGGACAAAGGAAGGCTTTCGTTTGCCGACCGAGGCAGAGTGGGAATACGCGGCCAGGGGACTTGATGGCCGGGAATATCCGTGGGGAAATGAACCTCCTGATCCTAGCCGGGCAAATTACTGGCATGATGGTAGTCCTAAAACAACCACGCCAGTGGGAAGCTACCCTGCGGGCAAAGGTCCATTTGATCATTTAGATTTAGCTGGCAATGTCTGGGAATGGTGCTATGATTGGCTTGCTAATTATGTTGCCAAAGATGTTAATAATCCAAGCGGACCAAAGAAAGGAGAATTTCGGGTG